>CASELB010000160.1 GCA_949288685.1 uncultured bacterium | reverse complement strand
CATTTTGTCTAGGTCATTATGGAATTGTATCTCATTCATTATATATAATATGCCTTTCTGGTTGGCTGAAACGGCTTATTAAGTTTTAAATTTAATCTCCCTATATAATTATTATACCACATTATAATAATTTCATAACAGGCTTAACATTTTGCAAAAAAGATAAATCTTTAAATCTCTAAAAGTCTTACATAACAACAATTTTACCGTATTAATTTAGCGGAATTTTTCTTCAATATCCCTCACTAAATATCCGCTAGTTCATGGTAAACCTTCAAATATTCTTTAGAACTCTTTTCCCATGAAAAATCAGCAGACATCGCACTGTTGCGCATAGCATTCAGGGTATATTTATCTTTGTAAACATACATAGCACATTCTATTGCGGCTTTCATTGCCCACCCGTCATAATTCCAGAATTTGAAACCTGTAGAATCATTTAACGGATATCCGACAACGGTATTATCAAGACCTCCGGTTGCTCTTACTATGGGGAGTGAACCGTAGCGCATAGCAATCATCTGGCTCAAGCCGCATGGCTCAAATGCTGACGGCATAAGGAAAAAGTCACTGCCTCCATACATAAGGTTTGCTAAATCCGCCTTATATCCGATATATGCACGTATATTGGGCGAGTTGTTTGAAAGCCAGATTAAAAGGTTCTCATAGTCCTTGTCTCCGCTGCCTAAGAATACAAAATCAGCATCCATATATTTGAGTTCATTTTCAACCTGTCGGATTAAGTCCAATCCCTTTTGTGGCACAAGTCGTGAAATAAACGCAATTAACGGTCTGTCCGGATTGTATTTAAGCCCGAAAAATTCACAAACTTTTTTCTTATTAACTTCTTTATTTTTTAATGATTTTTTATCATATTTTTTTGCTAAATTCTTATCAGTTTTAGGGTTATAAACATCGTAGTCTATTCCATTTAGAATTCCGACAAGTTTATGTGTTTGTCCTCTTAAGGTGTAGTCCATACCTTCACCGTACTCAGGTGTTAAAATTTCCTGTGCATATTTAGGGGATACAACTATAATTTTATCGGAATAGTTAATTGCACCCTTCATCCAGTTTACACGTCCCCAGTGTTCGCAGCCCCATTCATTGTAAACAATGTCGCGGCGCATATTGGCAAAATCCACCACATCATCAAACCATACTCCTTGATAAGCAAGGTTGTGGATTTCAAAAACATTTTTGGCTCTGCACCAGAAATCGTCAAACTTGTAATTTGCTTTAATATACAAAGGTATCATTGCTGTATGCCAGTCGTTGGAGTGGATAATGTCTGCTTTAAAGTTAAGCTGTTTAGCATATTCTAAAACAGCTAAAGAAAATGCTATATATCTTTCGTGTTCATATCTGGGGTCAAGCCATTTGGGGTAAACTTCTTTAAAGCAGGAAAAGTACCAGTCATTATGTACGAAGAATACATTAATATTCGTGCCGGGAAGTTTACACATAAATAATCTAAACCTTTGCGGGCGCTCCTGAAAAGATATCCACATTACGGAATTGTCAAGTTCTTTTATTCCCCACCGGTCTACATCAATGTTTCCGTGCAGTGGGGTGAATATAGCAATTTCAGCATCCTTCTCAAGAGCTTTTGGTAAACTGCCTACAACATCTGCCAGCCCGCCGGCTTTTGAAAAAGGTGCGACTTCTGCCGATGCAAATAATATTTTCATATAATAGCCTCCGCTTATTTAAACGACATGTTTATACTAAAGCAAAAATTTTCTGCGGTAAAGAGGAATGCTAAAAGTCTTTTATTACATTCTCTCCGGTGCTGTTACCTGTAATATTTCCAGGGCATTTGCAAGTACCTGTCTCAAACCTTCGATTAATGCTAATCTTGATTTCATAAGGTCTGTATCTTCTGAAATTACGCGATTTGCATTATAGAAAGAGTGGAATTCTCCTGCAAGTTCCTGAACGTATCTGCAAATAGTGTATACGGTTCTGTTCTGGGCAGATAAAGTGATAACAGATTTAAATTCTTCCAGTTTTAATAATAATTTCCTGCCCTCTGTAGTTCTGTTTTCCATTAAGGCTATATTAAAATTATTTTTTAAATCTTCAAGTTCCTTTGTACTTATAGGCGCCGGAGACTTTTCGCCGGTTTCCGGGTTTAGTTTTTCGCTTACTGCATTTCTTAAAATCGAGCAGGCTCTTGCATAAGCGTATTGGACATAAAATACGGGGTTTTCATCAGTTGAACGTTTTGCAAGTTCTATGTCGAAATCAAGAGTTGTATCAATGTTTCTCATTTCCATCCAGAAACGTGTTGCATCAACACCTACCTCTTCAATAAGATCGTCAAGTGTAACCATATTTTTACGTTTGCCCATACGGACTTCTTCCCCGTTTATTACGAGGTTAACAAGCTGACCTAAAAGTATTTCAAGTTTGTTCGGGTCATACCCCAGAGCCTCTATTGAAGCCTTAACCCGCGCTACATACCCGTGGTGGTCTGCCCCCCAGATGTTTATTAACCGGTCAAATCCGCGTTGCAACTTATCTATATGGTATGCAATATCCGCAGTGAGGTATGTGTTTGAGCCGTCGGCTTTTTTAATTACCCTGTCCTGATCATCACCGTATTCAGAGGATTTAAACCATAGAGCGCCGTCTTTTTCATATAGTTTTCCGGCTGTTTTAAGTTTCCCAACACATTCATCAACCTTACCGGATTTGTGCAGGTCAAGTTCAGAGTAAAAATTATCAAAATGTACTTTAAACCCTTCAAGAAGTTCTTTTTGTTTTTCTTCCATCTCTTTTTTCGCGTAATCCGAAAGAATTTTTACATCATCTGTCGGTTCGTGTTCTTGTAAAAATTTTTTTGCAACAGGGATTAAATAATCTCCCGGATAATAGTTTTTGCGTTCAACCTCGTCTGTCGGGAAATCAATATTTTCTCCAAGTTCCTGTTTAATTCTTATTTTTAAGGAGTTGCCGAGTTTTTGAATTTGGCTGCCTGCATCATTTATATAGAATTCCTGATAAACTTCGTGTCCGTAGAATTTGAGCAGGTTTGCAAGTGCACTGCCCATGGCTGCCCATCTCCCGTGACCGATATGGAACGGACCTGTCGGGTTTGCTGAAACGTATTCTAACAGGATTTTTTCTTTATTAATTTTCTCAGGTTTTCCGTAATTTGATTTTTTATCAAGAATTTCTTTAAGGTTTTTAGCGAGCAGTCTGTCAGAAACTTTAAAATTGATAAACCCACCAACAATTGATACTGAATAATCGTCGGATTTAAGATGTTCCGCTATTGTATTTGCAATTACTGGCGGTGCAAGTTTTGCCTCTCTTGCAAGTGATGAGATATTTACTGCAAAATCACCGAAATCAGGGTTTTTAGGTTTTTCAACTATTAGCGAAATATTTTCCGCGGATGTCATTTGTCCGAGTTTCCCGGACTTGCACCCTGCTTCAATCCCTTTAATAACATCATTTAACAGTAAATCTTTTATCATATCAATCCTCTTTTATTTTCATCTTTTTCTATTATAGAATAAAAAATTTATTTTATATATAATGAAGCTATGTTAAATATTCAAAACTCGGTTGACAGAATAAGGGAACTTGTTGCAGAGAATAATATTGAGTCTTTAAAAACAGAACTCAACGGGTATCACTCTGCTGATTTGGCTGATATTTTCCCTGACCTTGAGACCTCCGAGAGGATTGAGTGTTTTAATCTTATAGATGAAGAAAAATCAGTAGAGTTGCTTGAATACTTACCCCCGCAATTGCAGGTAGAAATTCTTGGTGATATTGATGCCGCAAAGGCTTCCGAATTAATATCAAAACTTCCTCACGATGATGCTGCGGATGTCCTTGGTGAGTTTGAAGATGATGAGAGTGCTGAATACTTAGAAAAATTACCGCAAAAATTTTCAAGTGAAGTGCGGGAACTGTTAAAATATGATGAAAGTACGGCAGGCGGTATTATGACCCCGCTGGTGCTTACTGTTAACGCTGATATGGATGTGGAAGGCGTGCTTTCCACTATTAGAATTAAAGCAGAAAAAGAAAACATGGATTTGTACTATGTCTATGTTGTAGATAATCAAAATCACCTTGTCGGAGTTTTATCTCTGCGTGATTTACTTACAAGTCCTATTCATAAAAATATTAAAGATATAATGCAAAAAGACATAGTTAAACTTCATATTGATGATTATCAAGATTATATTGCAGATATTTTTATGAAATATCAATTCAGCGCGCTTCCCGTTGTTGATATGTATAACCACTTAAAAGGGATTGTTACCTGGGATGATGCGCAGGACATAGTAGAAGAAGAAACTACTGACGAAATTTATACATCATCCGGTATTATTGTTGATTTAGCAGGGGATGATGAGGACATTTTAAGCGGTAATATATTTAATTCTATAAAAGCCCGTACACCGTGGTTGTTTATTACCCTGATAGGAGAGTTTATAGCCGTAACTGTTGCAAATCATTTTACGGGAACGGTTGATGCACTTCCTATTATTGCGGTATTTATGCCTCTGCTTGCGGGGCTTGGCGGAAATATCGGAACTCAAAGTATTACGCTTATGGTGCGCGGGTTGTCAACCGGTCAGATTACCTTAAGATCGCAAATAAGACAAATCGGAAGAGAAAGTGCCGTCGGTTTATTAATCGGGTTGTTCTTCGGGTTTATAGTTGCGGTTGTTACAATGGGTTGGCAGCATAATATTGCATTCGGGGTAATTGTCGGGGTGGCTATGGCTCTTAATATGATGATTGCGGCTATAATCGGTGCTATGACCCCGTTTATATTAAAACGTATGAAAATTGATCCCGCTGTTGCGTCAGGACCCGTTATTGCAACGTCTATTGACGTTATCGGGTTGTTTGTATACTTCTCGCTTGTAACGTTTTACCTCGTAAAGATTATGCATTAATTAAAAATTTTTTATATAAAAAACGCTGCAAAATTATTTGCAGCGTTTTTCTCAAGAATTTTTGCATTAGTTAATGCAATTAGCTTTGTCTTCATCGGTTACACCTTTGATTGTGAGGTTAATTCTTCCCTTATCATCAATCTTTATAACCTTAACAACAACTTCGTCGCCGATATTTACGTGCGGTTCAATTGTTTCAATTCTCTCCTGACAGATTTGAGAGATGTGAACCATACCGTCTTTGCCTCCGCCCAGTTCAACGAACGCGCCGATTGGTATAATTCTTACAACTTTACCTTTAATTACCATACCGACTTCCGGTTTGAAGGTCAAATCTCTAATCATTTTCTTAGCGATTTCAGCGCCTTCTTGATCGTTAGAAGTAATTGTAACAACACCGTTATCCTGAATGTCAATTTCGGCACCGGATGCGTCAATTATTGCACGGATTTGTTTTCCGCCCGGTCCTATTACTGTTCCTATGTCATCTACAGGAATAGTCATAGTTGAAATTGACGGTGCAAACGGTGACAGATGGTCTCTGGGTTGTGTGATTACTTTTCTCATTTCGCCTAAGATGTGTAATCTGCCTTCTTTTGCCTGCTGAAGCGCTCTTCTTAATGTATCGTTTGAAATACCTTTTGCTTTCATATCCATTTGAAGAGCTGTAATTGCTTCGTCATTACCTGTAACTTTGAAATCCATATCACCGAGGAAGTCCTCAATGCCTTGAATATCGGTTAATACAACAGGTTCTCTGCCTTCTTCCGTAATCATACCCATTGCAACACCGCCAATCATACATTTAACGGGAACGCCGGCATCCATAAGTGCCATAGAGCTTCCGCAGGTGGAACCCATTGATGTTGAACCGTTTGATTCAAGTACATCAGAAGTTACTCTGATTACGTATCCAAATTCTTCTTGTGACGGAAGTGCGGGAACATTTGCTCTTTCGGCAAGGTTGCCGTGTCCGACTTCTCTTCTTCCCGGACCTCTTAGCGGTTTAACTTCGCCTACGGAAAATCCCGGGAAGATGTATTTATGCATATAGGTTTTTTCTGTTTGCGGGTCTACGCCGTCTAATTCCTGCTTCATGCCGGGACCTGCAAGGGTTGCAACGGAAAGAATTTGTGTTTGACCTCTTGTAAATACCGCAGAGCCGTGAGCGCGAGGAATGACGCCTACTTCGCACCATATCGGACGAACTTCGTTTGGCTTTCTTCCGTCAGCACGTACGCCTTCGTCAAGAATCATTGTCCGCATAACTTTCTTTTCTTCTGCTTTAAATTCTTCTGCAACAAAGTCTATACCTGTTTCTTCCATCATTACATTTATCGGGTGGTCTTCAGGAAGTGCCTCTATTTTTTCTTTAACGAGTTTTTTTGCTTCCTCAAGTTTTTCCTGTCTGTAAGTTCTGTCAAAATTATGATAGGCATCGAAAATCATATCGTATGCTGTTTCGTGGATGATATTTTTGAGCTCTGTAGTGTCATAAGGGTTAACAAACTCTTCTTTTACAACACCGCATGCCTTTGCAAACTCATTTTGTGCATCACATTGTTTTCTGATTTCGCCTTGTGCAAATTCAACAGCTTCCATAATTTCGTCTTCCGTTACGAATTTGCAGCCTGCTTCAACCATAATAACGCTGTCGTGCGTACCGGCAACAACAATATCAAGGTTTGATTTGTCCGCTTCCTGATGGGTCGGGTTAGCTATAAGCTGCCCGTCTATTTTAGAAACTCTTACAGCACCGATAGGACCTTCAAACGGTGCGCCTGTTAACATTAAAGCACAGGATGCGCCCAGCATTGCAAGTGTATCAGGCTGGTTTTGCTGATCGTAGCTGAATAATTGGGCTACGATTTGTATATCATTTCTGTAACCTTTCGGGAACAGCGGTCTTATCGGTCTGTCAATAAGACGTGAAATTAAAATTGCTTTGTCGCTTGATTTGCCTTCTGAACGGTTGTATCCGCCAGGGATTCTGCCTATTGCGGACATTCTTTCTTCATAATCAATAAGCAGCGGAAAGAAGTCTATACCAACTCTCGGTTCTTTGCTTACAACAGCGTGAACGAATAACATTGTGTCTCCGCATCTTACTGTAACGCTTCCGTTTGTTGATTGTGCATACTTCCCTGTTTCGATTGTTACGGTTTTTCCGCCGATTTCAATCTCAAATTTTTTTGTTTCTGGTACCATTTTTCCTACTTTCTCCGGCTGCTCGATAGCCGGAATTATTTTTTACTATCTCTTTGTACAGTTATTATTTTACTATAAACAAGAATTATTTGAGACAACAATGTAAAATTGGCGGGTTCTGTTTAAGGTTTGTTGTTCATTCTTGTCATTCCGAACTTGTTTCGAAATCTCTTGCAAGGCTTGCTTTAGACCCTGAAACGAGTTCAGGGTGACAGCTCTCCATTGAATGCTTTTCCTGTCATGCTGAACTTGATTCAGCATCTCTTCCAGAACTTGTTTTAGGTCCTGAAATAAATTCAGGACGACAGTTTCTTGGACGTTATCCTTGTCATTCAGAACTTGTTTCAGCATCTCTTGCAAGGTTTGTTTTATACTATAATATAAACTATGTATGATGATTTATTTAGCCGGCTTGCAAAATCCAAATTCCGCTCAAAGTTCAAGCTGACACAAAAAGATATTGATTATATAAATAAAAAAGGGCTTGAGATTATAAAATCACATGCCGTTGATTTTATAGAAAAACGTATTGCGCCCGACTATATTCCAAATGACGGAAAACAAACTCCTATGCGCGGGCATCCTGTTTTTATCGCTCAGCATGCGGTTGCCGCATGCTGCAGGGGGTGTATTGAAAAATGGCACCATTTCCCTAAAAACACAAAACTTTCTCTTAAGCAGCAGGAATATCTTGTTAATATTATTATGGAATGGATTAAGCGTCAGATGCAGGCTCGCTCTTCTTTATAACGAGTTTATCATTTTGAATGTCAACATCGAGAATATCGGTTACCGGATTGATTTCAAGAAGTTCTAATATCGGCAGCGGTAAGTTTAACCCGTAGCCTGAACCTCTTTTTATAAGTTTTTTTATAAGCAAGTTTTGATACTGCGGAATTTCGTTTACTGATATTTTCTTTACATACAAAATATTCTTTTCAACTGTAAGCAATACGGTAAATTCTGAACTGCTTATGCCTGCAAGCCTCGTTATCGGCTTGTTCAGATATAATTGCCAGGAGTTTCCGTTTAATGTTAATGATTTTTTGAGTGTCATAGGGCATTAAGTTTATAAAAAAATAATACTTGCATTAATAATATATTAATAATATACTTATAAGTACTTCGTAATGTGTGCATAATATAAGCATAATTTTGCGCGGTATGAAGATGATAATGTAATTTTGAAAATTTTAGACAAGATAAGCGTTTAATTTGAAAAGATTTCGCATGTGTTCAGGTAGAAATACCGAAACATAATTCTTAATCCGGGAGTGTATTGCTCCTCACTTTGTGCAGGGTTCGCCCTGCGCTTTTTATGTTCAGGGTATAATCATTTATTAGAATTATTTGTTCCCTTTTTGTATACTTTTTATCTTTGAATTATAATTTTATTAGATTAGAATTTGAAGGGAATGTTATGTTAAAAGGGAATGAAATAAGAGATTTATATTTAAATTTTTTCAAAGATAAACATGAGCATACAATAGTTGAAAGCTCAAGCCTCGTGCCGGATAATCCGACAGTACTTCTTACAACTGCCGGTATGCTGCAGTTTTTGCCTATATTTTTGGGGATAGTAAAGTCTCCGTATAATCCGCCGCGTGCTACTTCCTGTCAGAAATGCGCAAGAGCCGGCGGTAAAGATTCTGATATAGAGAATGTCGGCAGAACTCCGCGCCACCATACATTCTTTGAAATGCTTGGTAACTTTTCGTTCGGTGACTATTACAAAAAGGAAGTTATACCCTGGGCATGGGATTTTGTTACAAATGTGTTGAAACTTGATAAAGACAGGCTCTGGATAACGATTTTTGAAACAGACGACGAGGCGTATGAAATATGGCGCAGTGTCGGTGTACCTGCAGAAAGAATTAAACGTAAAGGTAAAAAAGATAATTTCTGGGGACCTCCGGGTGCTTCCGGCTCCTGCGGTCCGTGTTCCGAAATTCACTACGATTTGGGTGAACAGTTTAAATGTTCGCCTGATTGCGGAATCGATACATGTGAGTGTGACCGCTGGGTTGAGATTTGGAATCTTGTATTTACTGAGCTTTATCAGGATGAAGAAGGAAATCAGTCTCCGCTTGAAAGTAAAAATGTTGATACCGGTATGGGGCTGGAAAGAATTGCGATGGTTTGTCAGGGCGTAACTTCTACTTTTGAAACAGATTTACTTAAGCCGATTTTGGATAAGGTGTCTGAAATGTCCGGTGTTCCTTATAAAAAATCAGAAAAGACAGATATTTCTTTGAGAATTATTACAGACCACGCAAGATGCGTAACATTTTTAATTTCAGACGGGGTAATCCCGGGAAATGAAGGCAGAAGTTACGTTTTAAGAATGATATTGAGACGTGCGCTGCGTCATGGAAAAATCCTCGGTATGGATTTGCCGTTCCTCTACAAACTGGTTGATGTTGTGGTAGAAAATTACGGCGGTGCATATCCTGATTTGATTAAGAATAAGGATAAAATTGTTGATACAATTAAAAAAGAAGAAGAACGTTTTGCCAAAACTCTTGACAGAGGATATAAACTTCTTGATGAGTTTATTGCAAATAAAAAAGATATTGACGGAGAGAGTGCGTTTAAACTTTATGATACCTACGGGTTTCCGTTTGAATTGACAAAAGAAATTGCGTCAGAAAACGGTTTAAAAGTTTCTGAAGACGGATTTTTAAAGGCTATGCAGGAACAAAAAGATCGTGCAAAGGCTGCCGCTCAAAAAATCAGTGTTACGGGTGATATCAAGTACGCTAAAATTGAAAACGAAGTCGGCTCAACAAATTTCGTAGGTTATGAACAGTATGAAGCCGATGCTAAAATTCTTGCAACTGTAGAAGGCGATGGCTTTGTAGATGTAGTACTTGATACGACTCCGTTTTATGCGGAATCGGGCGGTCAGATTGGCGACAGCGGTATAATTGAAAATGAAAATGTAAAACTTGAAGTAATTACAACCTTTAAAGTTAATAAACTTTTCATCCATCGTTGTAAACTTTTAAACGGTGAAATTACTATCGGTGATAAAGTTCATGCAAAGATAGATTTGGCTCGAAGAAATCAGATTAAAGTTCACCATACATCTGCCCATCTTTTACAGGCGGCACTCATTAAAGTGGTCGGGAATGAAGTTAAGCAGGCCGGCTCTCAAGTAGAAGAAAACAGAATGAGATTTGATTTCAGCTTTTCAAGAGCTATGACGCCTTCTGAAATTCAACAGACCGAAGACTTAATAAATGAGTGGATTTTGGAACAATTGCCACTTACAACGCAGGTTATGGATATTGAAGAGGCTAAATTGACCGGGGCAACCGCATTATTCGGTGAAAAATATGACGAAAAAGTAAGAGTTGTCTCAATTGGTAATGACACTTCGGGTTGTATATCCAAAGAATTTTGCGGTGGAACGCACGCTTCTAATACGGGAGATTTAAGACTTATAAAAATTTTGTCGGAAAGCGCGATATCAGCAGGTGTTAGACGTATTGAGGCGGTTGTTTCTTCAGCGGCGTTAAATTATCTTAATGCTAAGGCTAAGGAAATAGATAAACTTTCCGCAAGGTTTAAGGTTCACTATGATGAGGTTGAGGCAAGGGTTGATAAACTTGCCGAAGAGAATAAAGAACTTCAAAAACAGGTACATGAACTTAAAGAAGAAAATGCTCGCAGTAAGTTTGCGGCGTTTATTACGCGCGCAAAAGACATTGACGGCGGCAAACTCTTTATTACCAAGACTGAAATAACTGATGCGGAGGCAATAAAAGCAGGAGCTGAGTATCTGGCTTCGAAACTCGGTGAAAGTATTATCATTCTTGTAAATAACAGACTTGTATTTGTAAGAGTTTCTGACGGCTTTGTAAAAGCGGGTGTTAATGCGGGCAAGATTGTCGGTGAAATATCACGCGCCTGCGGTGCAAACGGCGGCGGTCGTCCTAATATGGCACAGGGCGGCATAAAAGATTTTTCAAATATTGACAGTATTCTGGCAGGTGTTGAATCTTCTTTAATGGCTCCAATCTGTAAATAAAAAGGAATTGTTAATGCAAAAAATCAAACAAATAGCAGCAGAAATATTTAAAGGCAAATCTTATATTTATGCTGCTGTTTGTTCTTGTTTAATTTTGTTTGCGCAAATAATCTATAATTTTTGTTCGCCCTCAATTCTGAGACTTGTGACTCTTATTGTAATTATCGTGGGCGCATTTGTTACGATTAATTTGTATAGGGTTAAATATTTGTTATCCGGCATGAAAACGCTGATGCCGGAACTTTCTGATGTAAATAGTTTTAAAGAAGGTATCGGACTCAGTGTTTATTATATGTTGTTTCCGTTGGCAGCCATATTTGTGATAGCGCTGGAATTCGTTTTTAGTGCGCTTATTAAGACAGATTGGCTTTATTTTATTGTTATTGCCGTGTTTACTTCTTTTTTGTTTGCTATGTTGTTTTTTACTTTTACTGCTGCTGCAGAATTTGAGTATATTGCAAGCAATTTTAAATATAAAAAGTTGTTTGCGTTTAATGACTTTGGTAAAAAATATTCTTCATACAAACTTGCACGTTTTACGGCAGTGCATATAATCCAATTTGTTTTGTTTTTGTCGGTTTTAAAAATAGCGGCTTTGTGTAATTATTTGCCTGTTGAATTTTTTGTAATATATTGTGTCAGTCTTGCAGTTTTATATTTTTCATCCGTTTTGGAACAATACAAGTTAAGTGTTTATCAACATGATAATACTTTGTAATATTTAGATATTTCGGGCAGGTATTTTAGTATTT
>CASELB010000159.1 GCA_949288685.1 uncultured bacterium | reverse complement strand
AGTAAAAACTGTTGCAAATTCCATAAGTTTACCTTCTCTCCATGTTTATATATCAATAAAACGATATCGTAAACGCAATGGCAAGTCAATAAATGGGCAAATAAAAAGCTGGGCGGGTTAAAACCCGCCCAGCTTTTTCAATAAAAAATTTACTTAATATTTTTAACAACAGTATCTGTTATATTATCACCGCCGTAAATAACGGAAGTTTTTGCAAGAACCATATCATAGCCCATACTTTGAGCCTGTTTTGTAATAACTGCTGTTATATCTTTGTCAATTTGCGCAAGTTTTTTAGTATAATCTTTTGCTGCTGCTTCTCTTTTGGCTGCAAGTTCTTTCTCATACTTTTGCGCAACAGCTTTCTTTTTATTGATATCAGTTTGTGCATCTACTTCTGATTTTGCTTTATTCATAAACTGAATCATCTCATTTTTCTTCTTGTCATGTTCAGCTTTCAGATTTTTAACCTGTGTAGATTGTGATACTACTTGGGGAATATCAACAACCGCGATTTTACTTACTGCGCCGTTAGAATTTGCCATACTGTTAAATCCGCAGCCGATAACAAATGCAATAGAAAGCGCTAATACTGATTTAAAGTGTTTATCCATTAGAAATCCTCCTGTTTGTACTACCTAAGTATAGTATAAAACAGAGTAAATAACAACTATTTTGTAATATTTATTCTCTGTGTGTGCTATTCCTGATATAATAATTGTATGTATAAAATTCTTTTTTTACTGATACTAACATTAATCATCCGTCCGGCTTACGCTGTTGAAAAGGGCGGAATTGAATATACTCCGAAAATTGACTATTCTTTAATTAATACAAAAGATTTTGAAGACAAGGCAGCAGAGTACTATAAAATCGCAACTACATCAGAAATTGAAGAAGAAAGATTGAAAAACGCTCAGTATGCAATCGGTTGTTACAGAGCCCTAATCTCAAAGCACGAAGATAATCCTCTATACTCCCTGAGACTTGCTGTTCTTTACGAATTAATAGGACAAAACCGCTACGCAAAAGAATTCTACTACCGAACCATCACTATTACACCTGATTATGCAGAAGGGTATGAGGGATTTGGAAATTACTATTATAAAAAAGAAGAATACAGAAGGGCGCTTAAACAATATAATCAAGCATACATATTAAACCCCTCAATTTACAACGTTAATAATAAAATAGGCACAATTTACCAGAAACTCGGGGATACTCAGTCAGCACTTAAATATTTAAACGAAGCGTACAAAATTAATCCCTCCGAAGAATTGAACGCTAAAATACGCTTATTAGAGGAATTAAATTCATCCAATGCGTTATATTATAAAAATACAAGGATTCATTTCGTCGAGGATTAAATTTAAGGATGAGACGTCTTTTATTACTATTAATGTTAATATTTATGACAATCAGTATTAACGCAGCAAATGCACTGGCTGTGTTTCAGCCGTTTCAACCTGCCGCAAATGAAATAATATTTAATCAGACAATCCACAAAGTAAGTGTAATTGACCCGACAAACGAAAATAATGCAAGAAGCGCACGATTTCCGGGGCTGAGAGGCACAAACCAGCTTGTAGTATACACGCCGGAATTTGGAAGACGCACAAATACAAATGAGTTCGGAACAGAAGCTCTTGTCATAGACGGAATTGTAACACAGCTTAGCGGAGCAAATACTTTAATTCCCGCAAACGGTGTTGTAATAAGCGGACACGGAGAAGCAAAACACTGGATAAATGAAAACCTTATTGTCGGGGCAAAAGTCTATGTTGACCCTGTAAATAAAACTATTACATCTTATATTACTTCAGACACCTTTCTGTTCAGCGCAAAACTTAAACTTATAGAAGTTCAAAATATAATGAACTATTATATTAAAACCACCCCAAGATATGACGCCAGAAAAACAGTCACTGCCATTAATAAGTCAAAAGATAATATTAATAAGGCGTACAGAGACAGCGCAAATGCTCAAAAATACTCCGGCAAAGCCATAGAATATGCAAATGAAGCTCTGTCACTTGTTGTTCCGTATAAATCAGAAGAATTAAAAGGTGTATGGCTGCGCCCGACATGCAAATCAGAAAAAGATATTGTTGAAACGCTTGACAGACTCGAAAATGCAGGAATAAACACAGTATTTCTGGAAACATATTTCCATGGGAAAACAATATACCCGAGTGATTTAATGCTTTCATACGGTTTTATTGAACAAAATGAGGACTTTGCAGGATTTGACCCCTTAGAAATCTGGATTAGAGAAGCGCACAAACGTAAAATAAAAATTCATATATGGTTTGAAACGTTTTATGTAGGAAACCGCAACCCTAAAAACTATCCGAATTATATCCTGTCAATACGTCCTAACTGGACAAACCTTCCGGGAAACAGCGTCAATTCAATAGAGCCTGTTTACTCAACATCCGAGCATAACGGATATTTTCTTGACCCCGCCAATCCGGAAGTCCAAGAATTTTTATTAAAACTCCTCGATGAAATTATATGCAAATACAAGCCTGACGGAATTAACCTTGATTATATACGTTATCCTCAAGCAATTTCACCGGATATTCCCGGATACGAAACTTCTACCTGGGGCTATACCTCTTACGCAAGAGAAGGGTTTAAAGCATTGTATAATGTTGATCCTGCAGAATTAACACGCGCAGACGCATTATGGGATAAATGGCTGTTGTATAGAGCGGAACAGGTTACAAACTTTGTAAAAAAAGCCTCTGACCTCTGCCGCTCAAAAAATACAACACTTACAACAGTTATTTTCCCTAACTATAAAGTTGCTTTGACAACCAAAATACAAGACTGGCGTATGTGGTCAAGAAACGATTACATCGACGGGTTTACTCCGTTATTCTTAACCTGCGACCCCAAAACAACCGCTAACATGATTAATGAAATCAGAAATCTAAGCGCCAGAAAGACAAAACTATACGCAGGATTATTTGTCACTTTTATTAAAGGGGCACCGGAAGATTTAATAAGAATAGTGCACGAAAGCCGCCGTTTCGGTCTAAACGGAGTAATTATATTTGATTATGCACACTTCGGTGCCGAATACATGAATATACTGACCGCAAGCGCATTTAATGACGGCAGCAGGCACAAAGTAATTTGTGAAGAACCAAAGAAAATATGCACAAAATGCAAAAAAGATAAAAAATGCAGAAAATGCAGAAAAGCAGAAAAAAAGCTCAAAAAGGAGATGGAAAAACGGGCAAAGAAAATGAAGAAAAAAAGTTAACACCGAGAAAATTCCTCGGTATATGGTTTTCCTGCTGCTCCACATACGGCAGAATTTATAAAAACAGGGAAGGAACCGCATACGTTGGAAGCTGCCCGCGCTGCGGTGCAAAAGTTTCGGTCAAAATCGGAAAAGAAGGTACAGGAAGGAGGTTTTTCCGTGCAGAATAATATTAGAAAAGAGAATGAATTAATAGACATTTTTTGCTCACTTGCAGAAATTCCAAGTCCGTCTAAAAAAGAAGAAAAAGTTATTGAGTGGATAAAGAATTTTGCAAAAGAGAACAGTATACAATGTGAAAGTGACCATTACGGGAATTTATACCTGAGAATTCAGGCAACCGATACAAATAAACACCCCGTACTGTTTTCCGCTCACATGGATGTAGTCGGCGACGCAACACCGGTTGAATTAATTTTTGACGGGGATTATATCAAAGCAAACGGCAGAACCCTCGGCGCCGATGATAAAGCAGGCGTAGCGTGTGCTCTTAAACTTGCAAAGGATGTTAAAAACAGTGATATCAAACACGGCGGTCTGGAAATACTTTTTACCAGAGACGAAGAAACCGGTATGAGCGGGATTGAGAATGCAGAATTTGACAGAATAGACTCCAAATATGTTCTTGTTCTTGATGCCGACAAACTCGGTCAATTACAAATAGCCGGTGCCGGTTACACCAATGTAAAAGTAACGGTAAAAGCTCTAAAAGGCGGACATTCAGGGATTGATATTGATGATGAATCAAGACTTAACGCAGTTAAACTTGTGTGCGAACTTATTAACAACTTCCCGCAAGGTGTTTATTATAAAGACAACACCGGTGTTGTGACTTCATGCAACATAGGCGCAATAGCAGGCGGAGGGATACAAAATGCGGTAAAAGCAATTATTGATGATAAAGTTAATTCAAAAGACTATATTACAGAAATTGTAGACCGGTCTTCCACCAATATAATTAATACACTTGCAAAAGTTTCGTATTCAATAAGAAGTTCCGACCTTCAAAAAGAACAAGAACTTAAAAATATAATGATTAATTATATAGACAACTTTAATAAAAAGTATCAGGGACTTGCCGAAGCAGAAATTGAATTTTCCGTACACCTGCTGCCTTTTGAAAAATCTGACGATGATTATATTCCGGAAGTTCACACAAAAGCAAGCGAAATGGCAGGAGTCAAAAATTCGGTTGAATCCTTCCACGCGGGCGCAGAAACACATATTTATGCAAATAATAAAAACAAACACGGCGAAAAGTTTATTCCGTTTTTAGTCGGTACAGCTGATGTTTATAATATGCACTCTGCAGAAGAGAGAGTAAATTATAAAACTCTGCTCAAAGGATATGAAGTTCTTAAAAACTTCTTTAATATATACAATAATTAAAAGTATATACTAATAATATACAAATACATGAAAAAAAGGGCACTTATTTGGTGCTCTTTTTGCATGCTAAAACCCATGCCCAAAGGGTCACAGACATGTTTGTAAAGTTTTGTAACAAATTGGTTTAAATGTGAAATTTCAGAATGTGGATATACTTTATATATATAAGCAGTACAAAAATGAGGATAAAAATTATGGTCTGGGTTTTACCTTGTAACTTTGACGCAAGACATTGCCACGGCGGTGTAAGCATCAGAAACACAAAAACAATCAATATCTTTAACGCTCCGAGACGCAGTTCAGCATGTTACGGCGGATTCGGATTTGGCGGCGGTTTCTGGTCAATGCTCGGCAGCGGACTCGGCTTAGGTTTAGGAATGAGCCTGTTCAACGGATTATTCGGCGGCAGCAACGGTTTGTTCGGCGGTCTATTCGGCGGCGGACAACAACCCGGCGGATGCAATTGCGGCGGTAATAACCATAACAACTATAGTAACTACAGCAACTATAGTCCATACAATCCTTATTCCCCGTACATTCCTGGACAATACTCAAGAATACCGACCAAAGCAGGTGACGATAACGAGGTTGAAGAACCCGGTAATAAAAAAACTGTAGACACAACCGGCAACGACGATGATGATGCAGGTAAAGTTGACGGCACCGGCGATGGTAAAAAGCCAGGTGATACTGATGGCGCTAAAGAGAAAAAACCGGCAGGTACAACAGGTACCGGCGATGGTGCAAGATATAACCTTGATGATATAAAAGGCGGTCTTACACCTGAGGAAGCCAAAGAAGCACGCGAAAACTTCTGGAAATCAATCGGTGCTAATGACGGACTGGCAGGACTTGATAAAGCATGGAACAATAACAGATTACGTTTAGGCAAAGATGATGCAGGTAATGTATACGTAATTTACAAAGATGAAAACGGTACAGAAACAGCATTCAAATACGATCCTGACACAAAACAATATAAACTTCCAAACGGTACAACATTTAACAAATTCAGCGAAAATTGTACTGATGAAGTTGCAAAACCGAAGAATATAGATGAAGACAAAAACGAAAATGTTTCACAAGTATGGTCAGAAGCTAATGCAGACGTTACAACCGTTAAATTTGACGGCAGAGACAAAGAAAACGGCAACTGCGTAAAAGTCGGTTCAACATTCGGTTCCTGGTTATTAAACCACAACGATGAAAGTATCGCACAGGTAACCGAAGGTACTGAGAAAATATTTGCAGAATATGCAAACGGTGATGATAAAATCTCATTTGATGAATTTATAGCTTACTTATCAGGTTATGAAGCAGATGCAATGAGAGCAACAGCAGACAAAGCATACGGTGCGGGCAGCAAATACCACGATACAGTTGATATGGATGCCTACGATATGGTTAAACTCGTTAAAATATTTAACAAATACGCTGTTGACGGCAACATAGACAAAGCAGGATTTGAAAAACTTATTAAAGAAATGAATAAACTCCAAAACTCAAATGGTTTAGTATAGTTGAAAATTACAAGACTCATAAGTACTGCAAATAAAAAACCGGTTTTAATAAAACCGGTTTTTTAATACTATTTTTCAACAAGCTGTTTAAAGTGTTCCAAATCATCAACCGTATCAATACCTACCGGAACATTCTCAGTTACCGCAACTTTTATCCGCATGCCGGACTGGAGCGCTCTTAATTGTTCAAGGCTTTCAGCCATCTCAAGATTTGTCTGCGGAAGTTTTGTCATTTTTAAAAGCGATTCTTTTCTATATCCGTAAATTCCTAAATGTCCGTATATCTTACTCTTACCTGCATTACGTTCAAAAGGGATTTTGGAGCGTGAAAAATATAATGCGTAATTATTTATATCAAACACACATTTTACAAGGTTAGGATTATTCGCTTCCTCTTCATCCTTAATTTCTCTTACGAGTGTGGAAATATCAACCGTATCATCGTTTTTAACCCCGTCAATTACAGCATTAATATCATCAAGACTGATTAAAGGCTCATCCCCTTGCAAGTTTATAATTACATCAATTTCGGGATGTCTCAACGCAACTTCCGCTATTCTGTCAGAACCGCTTTTGTGTTCCGTTGATGTCATTTCTACATCCCCATTAAAGGCTTTTACTGTATTATAAATTCTTTCATCATCAGTAGCAACAATCACCATATCGGCTTTTGCACATCTTTTAGCCTTCTCCCATACCCATTGAATAATCGGTTTATCAAGCACTTTAATCAGAGGCTTGCCTTCAAGCCTGCTTGAACCGTACCTTGCAGGAATTATTATTGCAGTTTTTCCCATAATTAAACCCTCTCTGCTATTATTGCCGTCCACTGATTAAGGTGAGTTTCTTCAATTATTTTCATAGAATGAGCGTCAACAGCTTCCAGCACAACACCTTTTTTCTCATCCAATATCCCGCTCAAAACTATTTTGCCGCCCGGTTTCATTATTGATTTTAAGTCCCCCATAATCTCTGCAAGAATATTATGTAATATATTTGCACAAACAAAATCAAATTCCTGTTTAACCTTATCCGCGGTATTAAGCTCAAAAACGGTTTCAACATTATTTTTAGCCGCATTCTCTTTTGCTACATCAATTACTGTTTCATCATTATCACATCCGTAAACATATCCGGCGCCGAATTTTTTAGCACAAATTGCAAGAATACCGGACCCCATTCCGATATCAGCAACCGAGTCACCGGATTTTACATATTTTTCTATTGCGCGCATACATAACTGCGTGGTCGAGTGTGTCCCCGTACCAAACGCACAACCCGGGTCAAGCGTAATTATAATCTCATCAGAACATTTTGGAGTATATTCAATCCAGCTTGGAACAATTGTAATCCGGTCACTTACGTGTGTTACATCCCATTTTTCCTTCCACTTTTTTGACCAATCCTGATTTTCTTTCTCAGCAATTGTAAAAGCCCAGCTGCCAAGCTCTTCTTCATTAAAACCGCGTTCCAAAAGCAAATTACGATTTTCCGTAAGTATCCTTGCAACCGCTGATTTCCCGGGATTTGAGACCAGAAACGCTTTCAACTCACCTTCCGTAGTTGAAATCATTTCCAAATCCTTATATGTTTCCTCGGCAAGTATAACGCCTTCACAATCAAAATTTGAAAAACAAATATCGGATACTATTTCAGAAATTGCGGGATTAATATCTATAATAAGTTCAAAATAATTATTCATTATTCGTTAAATACACCCATTCCTCTGAATTTGCTGTACCTTTGTGCCTTAAGCTCTTCCGGAGAATAGGAATCCAATTCTTCCAATGCCCCGATTAATGCATTTTTAAGCCTGTCACTCATATCCTGCGGATTTGTATGCGCCCCACCGAGAGGTTCCTGTATTTTACCGTCAATAATACCATACTTAAGCAAATCGTCAGCAGTAATTTTAAGCGCATCAGCAGCATCAGCAGCTTTAGAGGCATCACGCCACAAAATAGAAGCACAACCTTCAGGTGATATTACCGTATAATAAGCGTACTCAAGCATAAATACTCTGTTAGCAACAGCAAGTCCCAGTGCTCCTCCGCTGCAACCTTCTCCTGTTATAACCGCAATAACAGGCACGGTAAGTTTTGACATTTCTCTAAGGTTAACTGCAATTGCAATTCCCTGCCCTGTCTGTTCTGCAGTAATCCCCGGATACGCTCCCGGAGTATCAATAAGAGTTATTATAGGGAGTCTGAATTTTTCTGCATGTTTAAATAATCGCAGCGCTTTTCTGTACCCCTGCGGCTGCGGCATACCAAAATTATATTCAAGGTTTTCTTTGGTAGATTTACCTTTTTGTGTACCGACAAGCATAACATTTCTGCCTGCAATCGTTGCCAGACCGCCAATTATAGCCCTATCATCCGACCCTTCTCTATCACCGTGAAGCTCTACAAAATTTTCACACATCATATTTGTATAATCCAGAAAATTAGGGCGTTCGCTATGTCTTGCAATCTGGAGTTTTTGAGAGGGCTTTAATGATTCGTACATTTCTTTTTTTATTTCATTAGCCTGTTTTTCAAGATTTTCAATTTCACCATTAAAGTCCATGCCTGACTCCAAACTCATTTTTTTAAATTCATCTATCTTTTTTTGT
>CASELB010000158.1 GCA_949288685.1 uncultured bacterium | reverse complement strand
GCGCTTTTAGGCAGAATGCCTTCTGCAGTAGGTTATCAACCTACACTGGCCAATGAAATGGGCGAACTTCAAGAAAGAATTACATCTACAAAAGACGGTTCTATTACTTCTGTTCAGGCTATTTATGTACCGGCTGACGACCTGACCGACCCTGCTCCGGCAACAACATTCTCTCACCTTGATGCTTCAACTGTATTATCACGTCAAATAGCATCTTTGGGTATTTATCCGGCAGTTGATCCGCTGGCATCAAGTTCTAGAGCTCTAACTCCGGATATTATTGGTGAAGAACACTACGAAACAACAAGAAAAGTGCTTGAAATTCTGCAAAAATATAAAGAACTTCAAGATATTATTGCAATCTTAGGTATGGATGAATTATCTGAAGAAGATAAAGGCACTGTAAACAGAGCAAGAAAAATCCAACGTTTCTTGTCGCAACCATTCTTTGTTGCCGAACAATTCTCAGGTATCAACGGCAAGTATGTCAAACTTGAAGATACAATCAAAGGTTTCAAAGAAATAATCGAAGGTAAGCATGATAACTTACCGGAACAAGCCTTCTATATGGTAGGTACCATTGAAGAAGCTGTTGAAAAAGCAAAAACACTTCAAGGATAATTATGAATCTTAAAATTATTACACACGATAAACTAATATATGACGGCAAGGCAGATGAAATTCAGGTTTCCGGCAAAGAAGGTACTATAGGTATACTTCCCGGCAGGCAGCCTATAACAACTCCGCTGGCTATAGGTGTTACCAAAGTAGTTATTAACAATGAACACCATTATTACGCCACTATGGGCGGTATATTCCAGTTTAGCAGTGACAACGCCGTAATTCTTACCAATGCCTGTGAGTCAGAAGCTGATATTGACGTAAAAAGAGCAAAAGAAGCAAAGGCTCGCGCAGAGGAAAGATTATCTAAAAATAATACGCAAATGGATGTAACCCGTGCAGAAATGGCATTAGCTCGTGCTATGACCAGACTTAAGGTTGTAAACCATGAATAAAAAGTTTTTAGCTTTTGCCATTACTGCAATCGTTTGCGGGTGTATTGTTTATGCACAGGAAAAATCTGTAATTGAAAATACATCCGAGTTTATGAGTGCATTCAAAAATTGTACGGAATTTAAAAGTGTAGATGAAATAGAAATCGACGGTGTTACATCTAAAGTTACAAAGAAAATTATCGGCTGGGATGGTTATACCTGTAGATATCAGGAAATAGTTGAATTTAAAGAAATCGGATTTAAATCAAAAGTTAACTGTAATTTCTCAGGAGAGCAAGTGCGGGAAATATATTCTGTAATGGAGAAAGAAGCACTTGATGCTGCAAAAAATCCGCAAAAGTACCAGAATATGTCACTTGAACAGGCACAAAAAAGTCCGGTACTAAAAGTATGGAATAAATACCTGGGTGATTCAACTGTTTGTCAGATAGAAATGTAACGAAAATAGACGGACGTATTATAGACTATTGACGTACCTGTCAATATCGTTTTCTGATATCATTTCAGTTGCACAAACCAGAATTTTTGTATCGGAAAGTTTAAATCCGCCTATAATATTATTTGCCTTTAGTTTTTTTAGTGTTTCGTCAGCATCCGCAACTTCTATCACAAACTCGTCATAAAAATCAGCATTAAGAGTTTTAACGCCAATCTTAGAAAGTTTTTCAGAAAGTTGATGCGCTCTTTTTGCAGAAATCAGTCCCGCTTGTTTAAAACCGTTTTCTCCCATTAAAGAGAAATAAAGTGTTGACATAAGAGCAATAAGAGATTGATTAGAACAAATATTACTTGTTGCTTTCTCACGTTTAATATGCTGTTCTCGTGTCTGGATAGTCAGAGTAAACGCTTGATTGCCGTCAGCATCTACCGTACGACCAACAATACGCCCGGGCAACTGTCTTAAATATTTTTCTTTGCATGCCATATATCCTGCATGCGGTCCGCCAAACCAGACCGGAATACCTGCAGGTTGAACATCGCCAACGACGATATCAGCATTTCGCGGCGGTTCGATTATAGATAATGCGGCTATATCTTGTATAACAATTGTTAACGGGCAATTTTCACCCCGATTACAAATATTTCCGACTTCCATAAGTTCACCGTAAAAGTCGGGATTTTGGTAAACGACAGCCGCATACTCCGCTAAATTATCAGGGAGTGAATCAAACCATTCTGCCTCAAAATTTCCTGCCCACAAATAAGTCTTTATAACTTCTTTGTACTGCGGATTAATTTTATTGGATATAAGCGCTTTGTGCTTTTTAGTAATACGCATACTCATAAGTATCGCTTCTGCTGCAGCAGTTGAAACATCATACATAGACGCATTTGCAATATCCATGCCGGTAAGTTTACAAATCATTGTTTGAAATTCGTAAATAATTTGCAATGTACCTTGTGAAATTTCCGGTTGATATGGAGTATACGCGGTTAAAAATTCAAATCTTTCAGCGACATAATTTACGGCAGCCGGAATAAATTTGTTATATGCACCTGCGCCTAAAAATGAAACACAGTCGGTTTTATTATTTCCTGCCAGTTTCTTTATAACTTTTTGGGTTTCTAATTCACTCAGCGGTTGAGCAAGTTTAAATTCCTTGATTATATCAGGGAGCTGGCTGAATAAATCATCTACAGAATTACAATTTATATCCGCGAGCATTTTTGCCCGGGTATCATCATTATGCGCTAAAAAATTATCCATAAACTATTCTACTTCCTCTTTATAATCCGAATAATCAAGCAAATCCGCAAACTCAACCTGATCTGCATCTGATTCAATTTTAATAAACCACTTTTCTTCTACAGAATCATCATTTAAAGTTTCAGGGGAATCAGCTATTGCTTCATTTACTGCAATAACCTTGCCGCTTATCGGCATATAAACTTCGGATGCTGCCTTTACAGACTCTATGGTTGCAAAAACTTCGTTCTTCTCAAAAGTTGAACCTACTTCCGGTAATTCTACAAAAACAATATCACCAAGCTGTTCAATTGCATAATCAGTTAATCCTACTTCATACTGATTGTCTTGAAGTTCAAGAACGTACTCATGAGTTTTTGAGCATAAAGCGCTTTCATTCATTTCTTTAATCTCCTTATACTTCTGTTTTATTTCGTTTTGTTACAAAAGGCTTTTTAATGATTTGAGCCATACAAATCTTATCTCTTATCATCACACCTATTTTAGAATCTACTTTATATTCCGGTGAATTTTCTATATATGCAAGCGCAATATTATCGCCTCTTACAGGTGAAATACCTCCGCTTGTAATAACACCTATTTTCTTATCATTATCATACACTTCATAACCGTGGCGTGCAATACCTCTGTCAAGCATTTTCAAACCAACAAGTTTTTTACGTCCGCCATTAACAAGCTGTTCCATTATAACTGCTTTACCGTTATAATCATCTGTCTTATCCTTTGACACTGACCAGGATAAACCTGCTTCAACAGGGGTTGTATCTTCATCCAAATCATTTCCGTACAAATGCAATGCAGCCTCCAGCCGCAATGTATCCCTGGCGCCAAGACCTATTGGCTTAATTCCGAACTTTAGCCCCGCATCAAGTATATTATCCCATAACATTTCGGAAAACTCGTTTCTTACAAGAATTTCCACTCCGTCTTCACCTGTATAACCGGTTCTTGATACCCATAAATTTACATTAAATAATTCCGCTCTTTTAATAGAAAAAAACGGAGGTAAATCGTTAAGCCCGATTGATTTCATTAAATCACACGCTTTGGGACCCTGAACAGCAAGCAACGAATAGTTATGAGACTCATTTATAACATCTACATGAAACCCTTTTTTATTTCTAACCATCCAGTTTAGGTCTTCATCTGTTCGTGAAGCATTAAATATAATTAAATATTTTTCATCTTCAATCTTATATATTATTAAATCATCTATGATACCGCCCTGTTTATCAGTCATTTGACAATAAACAGCTTTCCTTTCAACAAGTTTTGTCAAATCCTGAGGAACAAGTTTATTTAAAAACGGCAGAGCATCTTCACCTTTTACAATAACTTCGCCCATATGAGAAACATCAAACAGCCCGACCGCATTTCGTACAGTA
This sequence comes from uncultured bacterium, assembly GCA_949288685.1. Lineage (GTDB taxonomy): Bacteria > Cyanobacteriota > Vampirovibrionia > Gastranaerophilales > Gastranaerophilaceae > CALUTH01. The sequence goes on along the minus strand of CASELB010000158.1, from coordinate 1,786 downwards.
TTATGTTCTTCTATTATGGAAGTATACTGAACTGGCATATGCCAGCCTGCAAAATCTACCATCTTTGCGCCAAGTTTAATATGTTTATCATGTAAAAATGTTTGCTTCGTCATTATTAAAGTCCTCTGTTTTGATTTTCGCGTTAAAAGTGCTTGTTGTCAAGTAATTTTAAACAAACTTACCTCTTCTATTCCTGTTTATTATAATATAAAATATAGTTATGAAGAAAATCTTAACATTTATTATTATTTTAACTTTTACACTACTGCCTGCTATATCGGAACCTGTAATCAAAGATTATGATGAGTTTGATATCCCGACAGGGAGTTTTATTCCGGTTATAAACCTGCAAGAGTTCTCAACCGCATATAATGATGAAACAGATACACTGAAATTTGTATCAACCAACGATATCTATATGTATGAACATAAAATTCTTCCAAGCGGAACTAAATTCAGCGGATATATTGAAAAGAAAAACGAACCTATAATTGGCACTCATGCTTCTATGAAAATTTTTATCAATTCCATGGAACTTCCGGATGGTTTTAAACTGCCTATAAAAGGTTATCTGTATACAGCCAATAACAACATATTTGGAGGCGGATTAACAGAGCCGGAAACATATATAAAAGTTCCGCATTATCACAGAGGGATTGTAAGACATTTTATGGGTGTAATACAGTTTCGACCGGGACCGACAAGAAAAATGGGTGAACACATAACTATCGCCTCCGGCGCTGATTTACTTATCGTTCTGGTTGCTCCTATCCACATGACACATCTGCCGCTTGATAATTAGCCTTTAAACTCCGAAAGTGATTTCTCTAACCTCAGAATTAATATCTGAATTAATAAACGGTTTATTCAACGCAATTGCAGCCTGTGTATTAAGGAATTTAAGACTGTTAAGCACATTTTGATTTTGTCTCAATGTCTCACTTGCCTCACGCATTGTACCTTCTCTTACGGCAGCAGTATAAAGCTCACTATTTATCCTTGAAGGAAATCTTTTTGATTTAGTTCTTTTAAACTCAATATTTCTTGAATGTAAAATTTCCGGACGTTTAACTTCGCTCACATGTTTATTCTCGACCGGAGTTTCACGTTCTTCCAACAGATTAACAAAAGGATTATTTCTTACGCTTATACGCGCACTTTCCATTACATCAGCCTTAATATCATTTGTATAGCTTTCTTTAACTTCACTATTAAGAGCCTCCGCTTTTTCTCTTGCTCGTCGGAAAATCGCCTCTTTTAGTGAGGTAAAATCTTCTTTTCCGCTATTAAGATTAAAATTAATATTGCTCATAATAATCCTCTTATATATTATAAGTTAGAATTGTAAAGAAAATTGACAACTTTGTATATAAAAAATATATATTTGTTACATAACTTAACATCACGGAAATAAAAAAGCAGATTGGAAACCCAATCTGCTTTTTAGAATTGTATGAAACAAAATTAATTAAGCAATAATTTTGTCAACAACGCCGGCACCAACTGTTCTGCCGCCTTCACGGATAGCGAATCTCATACCTTCTTCGATAGCAACCGGAGCGATGAGTTCAACTTCCATTACAACGTTATCACCAGGCATTACCATTTCGCCGTCAAATTTGATAGAACCGGTAACGTCAGTTGTTCTGATATAGAACTGCGGTCTGTAACCAGGGAAGAATGGAGTGTGACGTCCGCCTTCTTCTTTAGTTAAAACGTAAACGTTAGCAGTGAATTTGGTGTGTGGGTGAATTGTACCCGGTTTAGCAAGTACTTGACCACGTTG
>CASELB010000157.1 GCA_949288685.1 uncultured bacterium | reverse complement strand
TGTTTTTGTGCTAGTATAGTTCAGCATACTCAAAATAAATATTTTTTGCAATCAGAAAGCGGTAGGTAAAATGACAGAAATTAAGAATTTTGCAGATGAAGAAGAACAACAGCAGCAGCAACAGTCACAAATAATGGTGCCTGTGGATGATATGGACGTAGCGCATGCTTCTCCCGATACGGTTGATGAACTTGCTATGGAGCTTGCAACAATCAAGCAGCCGGCAAAAAGAATTGCTATTATAGGTTCAAGAAACCTTGCAATTACACATCAACAGATGATAGAAACACTTACTACCGCCCTTGTACAGCAAGGCAATACTATTATTACGTCAGGCGGGTCTTGCGGTACAAACGCGGCAGCTATACGCGGTGCGATGAAATCAAATCCTGATAAACTTAAAGTTATACTTCCGCAAACAATCGGTCAACAGCCAAGCGATGTTCAAGACCAGTTAATCGGTGTTCCAAATATTGTTGAGCATGCCGACAGGGCTATGATGACTCTGGCGGATGCATCAAGAGTTTGTAACAGGGAAATTATTGACGATTGCAATCAGTTAATCTGTTTCCTTTCTCATACTTCAAAAACCCTTCATACTGCGGTTGAATATGCGGAAGAAGGGCATAAAGTGGTTACTGTTTTCTATTTGGATTAATTTATGGAACTCTTGAAAAAACTTACCGGTAAAAATCCGGCTGAATTTGAACCCGCTGCAAAACAACTGGTTGATAAACCCGATTTGGCATTGTTTAAAGAGCTGGTTGCAAGAGACGATTATATGTTTGGTTTTATAAAACAAAATGTTGCCAAGCGTATTTTAAACGCCTGTAATGAAACAAACTATAGAAATCTTTATCAGTTTTTGGAATATTATTCACCATATTATGAAGATGTTATTGTTTCTGTTTTATCCAGATATGATGAAGAAAATGCCAGAGTGAAAATGTTGGAACTCTTATCTTCGGGCAGCGATGATGAAAAATGTTATGCGGCAAAGTATTTTGTGCAATCTCCGGATAGTGCTGCTGCGGATATTTTACGCGGGTATATTTTTTCAGAAAATGAATATTTATCTGTAAATTCAATAGACGCGTTAAAAAAACTAAATGACCGGCAAGCGTATGATATTGCTCTTGGCAAATTAGATTCTAATGATGATTATGAAGTATATAGCGGGGTTAAACTTCTTGCACGCTGGGGAGATACCGCTTTAATTGACAGGCTGTTTGAAATTATGAAAAGGTCGTCAGTCCCTGAGTATATTGCACTTGAAATTAATACTCTTATGCCTTTTGTTGATAGTATTACAGGAGAATATTCAGAAAATATAGCTCTTGCACTTTGCCATATACTATCTGGATTAAGTGAATTAATACCACTTGATGCTGTTTTTGAACTTAATCTTGCGGAAATCCTTGAAAAACTGGCGGAGTCTGAAGAAAGTTCCGCGGCGGTTGTATTAATGATGGCAAAAGCCCTGTTTGCTGAAATTTCCGGTAATGATGAATACTTATTTGATTTGGATAAAAATACAAGAGAAGAGGTCGCAAGAGTTCACGAAATTCTTTCGCGCATACCGGCTAAAATGTTTGAAAGCGGAATATTGGAAGAAGCGTATGAGAATAGTCCGTTTATTGTGTTTGTAATTGATTATATCAATGATTTTCAAACATTAAAAGCTCTGCTTGACGGTAACAACCAGACTGTCATATTAAAGTCAATGGAGCGTTTAAAATCTATCAAACTTCTTGATAATGATACAAAAGCGTTAGGGCTTGCACATATTACAAATGAAAACATAAAGTCTGTTGCGGAAGCACTTTGATTATTACTTGATATCAGCCTGTTTTTGAATAATAATGAAAATATTATGAAAACACTGGAAGAGATAAACGATTTAATATCAACAAATAAATTTGACGAAGCAAAAATTGCATTAGAAGAAGTTATAAATACAGAGCCTAATAATTTTGAGTATAAAAAATTACTCGGGCTTGTAAATATTAATCTGGATAATTATTTAGAAGCAAAATCCAATTTTGAGGAGGTAATTAAGTACAGTCCTGAAGATGCGACTTCGTGGTTTTATCTTGGTAGCTGCTATGATTCTCTGGAAGATTATCAATCATCGGAAGAAGCGTTTAGAAAAGTGCTGGAGCTTAGGCCGGACTACTCGGAAGGTTACAAAAATCTTGCAATGATTTATATGAAACAGGGTAAGTATAAGAAAACAATGGAATGTGCGGAAAAAGGTTCTGAAATTGAGCCTGACGAATATATTTATCCATATTTAATCGGAACCTCTTTTATGGCTGAAAAAGATTTCGATAACGCAATTATCTTTTTTAATAAGTCCAGAGAACTTTCCAATAACAATCCGCAGGTAATTAACAGCCTCGGGACTTGCTATCTTACAATGGGAAAAAATGAAAAAGCGTTGCAAATATATGAGGAAGCACTTGAAATCAACCCTGACGATGCTCTTGCAAATTATAATGTCGGATCTGTATACCAGCTTTTAAACAACCATGAAAAAGCGTGTATTTATTTTGAGAAAGCTAACAGTATTGAAGAATCAGAAACATTTATGGTTGCGTGGGCGCTTTCTTTGATGAAAATTCCCCGTCCTGATGAGGCAATAGAAATTTATAAAAAACTTGCCATTGCACATCCGGAAAAAACAAATTACAGATATAATATGGTGCTCTGTTACGAAGAAAAAGGCGAGTATGATACGGCAATAAAAATACTGGAAGGTATTGTTATGGTAAATCCGCAGTTCTTAATGCCTGCGCAAAAACTTGCATCATTATACATTGAGACAGGCGAATTGCGGAAAGCAAAAGATATTTATGACCGCATAATACTTAAAAATAAAGTTAATGCTGAGGTCTTTTATCAGTACGCAATATTATCAACACAGCTTTGTGACACGGATGCGGCGGAAAAAATCTTGAAAAAAGTTATAAAAATGAACCCTAATGCCGCAAAGGCTCACAAAGACTTAGGTGTTATATACCTCGGCAAAAGGCTCTTTGACTGGGCGGAAGATGAGTTTAATACGGCAATAAGTCTTGCCCCGAATGATATTGATATAATTTTTGAGTATGCAAATTATTTATATTCAATTGCGGATTATAAAAAAGCTGATGAATATTACACAAAAGCCTTAAGTCTTGATTCAAATTCTATTATAAAAACATTTACGGCGCTTAATAAGCTGGCGCTTAATGAACTGGATGAGGCAAAAACGCTTATTCTGGACGCTTTGCGTATGGCTGGCGGGCATGAATACATTTTATTTGTTGCCGGTCGTATTTTCTTTGCGCTTAAAGATTATGATTGCGCGAAAAATTATCTTATTAAAGCTCTGGAACACAAAGTAAGTGATGATACAATGAACTTATTGGGGCTTACATATTTTGAATTGGGTGAGTATGAAAAAGCAAATAATATATTCTTAAACCTTCTTGATAAAAATCCAAAGAATACTATTTTGCTGCTAAACTCCGCAAAATGTTATGAAAAATTAAACAGTCAGGACGATGCTATTGCACAGGCTGAAAGACTGCTTGACATTTTTCCCGAGTGTGAAGATGCACTCGAATTAATCAGGCGGGTTTCCTGAGAGAACTCTTTACAGGAATTTACATTTACTTGCTTTTAATTTCCCTTCGCGCTAGAATAATACTGGTCGAAATATAATGTTCAAGTTTGGAATCTTGAAAAGAAAGTAGGTAAATGATGAAAAAAGGTATCCACCCTGATTATAAAAAAACAGTTGTTAAGTGCGTTTGCGGTAACGAAATTGAAACAGGCTCCGTATTAGACAATATTACTGTTGAAATTTGTTCTAACTGCCACCCTTTCTACACCGGTCAACAAAAAATTCTTGACTCTGAAGGTCGTGTTGAAAGATTTAAAAAACGTTACGGAACAAAGTAGTTTTGTTATCAAGATTTTACAAAGGGGCTTTTTTAAAAGCCCCTTTTTTACGTCTGTTTATGGGGATTTACTGAATAATAATTTTATGCTAGAATAGCACTCACGGATTAAAAAAGGAGTGTTTATTTATGGCAAAAGACAGCAGTTTTGATATTGTATCCGAGTTTGATAAACAAGAATTGGTTAACGCGGTTGATCAAGTTAAGCGCGATATCTCATCACGTTTCGATTTAAAAAACTCAAACTCTGATGTTCTTCTTGAAGGTGATAAAACAATAACAATTACCACCAGCGATGATATGAAATTAAAAAATATTTTTGATATTCTTCAATCAAAACTTGTAAAACGTGGTTTGAGTATTAAACTTTTAGACCCGCAGCCCGTTGAAAATGCTCTCGGCGGAAATGTAAGGCAGGTGTTTAACCTTAAAAAAGGATTGACCCAGGAACTTGCCAAGAAAATAGTTTCCGACATAAAAGACAGTAAACTTAAAGTTCAGGCGTCTATTCAGGGTGAACAGGTGCGTGTAAGCGGTAAAAGCAAAGATGATTTGCAAGAAGTTATTAAACTGTTGCGTGGTAATGAGGATAAATATAATTATCCCCTTCAATTTACTAACTACAGATAAGTTCTTTCCTGCCGCTGTTGCAATTTCTCTAAAGATAGTATAAAATTAAAGGATAGAGACAAGGTATTAAACTTATATACATGGACCAGAGTATAATATTAAATATATTTGTAATTCTGTTTTTACTTTTTGTTAATGCATTTTTTGTAGCAGCAGAGTTTTCGTTAGTTAAAGTTAGAAAGACAAGGTTGGAGCAGCTTTCTAATGAAGGTAATAAACTGGCAAAGCTCTCTTTGAAAATTCTTGATGATGTGAATGCTATGCTGGCAGCCGCACAACTCGGTGTTACTGTTGCAAGTATCGGATTGGGCTGGGTCGGAGAAGCTACGGCGGTACGCTTAATTGAACCGCTGGTTGCGTTTATTCCGCATATTAATCATACGATAACTGCTCATGCAATTGCCGTTCCTATTTCGTTTATTTTGGTTACTATGTTTCACGTTGTGCTTGGTGAACAATTGCCTAAGTGTATGTCTATTCAGTATCCAGAAAATATTGCGCTTGCCGTTACTAAGCCGATGCATATTATAATGGTTGTTTTCAAACCTTTTGTTTGGATTTTAACTGTATCAGGAAATGCTATCCTAAAGTTATTTCATGTTTGTGACACTGCATCAACACAGTTGGCGCATACAACACAGGAACTTGATTTGATTGTAGATGCGAGTCTGGATCAGGGTGTTTTAAACGAGACTGAGGCAGAGTTTATCCATAATATGTTTAAATTCTCCGACTTAACCGCAAAACAGGTTATGATACCGCGTACGGATATTGTTTGCCTCCCTTATGACATATCGTTTGAAGAACTTAAGAAAATAATGTTTGAAAGCCAGTATACAAGGTATCCTGTATATAAAGATTCTATGGATAAAATCATTGGCTTTATTCATGTAAAAGATATATATTCACTCTCCGTATCCGGCAAGCCATATTCCATTGATAATCTTTTAAGACCTATTCTTCTTGTTCCGGAAACAATGACTCTCGACAATCTTATTATTGAATTTCGTAAACGCAGAGCGCAACTGGCAATTGTTGTAGATGAGTTTGGCGGAACATCCGGTATTATTACTCTGGAAGATGTACTTGAAGAGATTATCGGCGAAGTTCAGGATGAGTTTGATGAAGAAGAACTTAATATTAAACAAATCGGCGAAAATAAGTATGTTGCAAATGGTATGATGCGTACTGATGAAGTCGCGGAATTTTTTGAGCTGGATGAAGATAAATTTGATGAAGAAGACATTGAGACAATTGCCGGACTTGTTGTTAAATTTCTGGGCAGAATAGCGGTTGTTGGCGACACAGTTGAATTTAACGGACTTAAATTTACTGTAAGCGAGGTGGATGGCGCAAGGATTACCAAACTTGTTATTGAAAAATTACCGCCCAAAAACGAAGCTGAAGAGGATTCTGCATCAGGCGATGTTGCATAACGTTAACGAGTTTTTATTTGCAGCATTTTTATAAATGTGTCATCATGTGAAGGATTAAATAACGGTTTCGGGATAAATATTTCTTTGAAACGTTCAATCGCGTATTGGTCGGTCATTCCTGAAATATAGTCAACAACCGTACGTTCTGCGTTTTCTTCGGTGCAGTATTCTTTTGCTATATTGTTATAATACTTCCATAATTCTTCTATAATCCGGCTGGCTTTTACTTCTTCGGTTTTTGCCGGCGAATCAATATAGATGTTGTCAAACATCCAGGTTCTTAATTTAGTAACATAGAACCAGCCTTCTTCATTCATTGTTACATCTGGTTTATCATAAGAGGTTTCAATAATATCCATAATCATTTTGCCCAGACGTTTAGATTTATTGGAAGAAAAGTACTTTATGCAGTCGGCGGGAAGGTCGTCTTCCGATATAATACCGGCTCTTACGGAGTCTTCTATGTCGTGGTTGATATATGCGATTTTGTCTGCAAATTGTACTACCTGTGCTTCGGGAGTTTTGGGCGACAGTCCCCACGAGTGGGTTAATATTCCTTCAACGGTTTCACGGCAGAGGTTCATATCTTCAAGAATTTCTACAACTCTTACACTTTGAACATTATGGTCAAAACCGCCTTTTACGAGTCCGTTTAAAACTTTTTCTCCGCAATGCCCGAAAGGTGTGTGCCCTAAATCGTGCCCGAGTGATATTGCTTCTGTTAAGTCCTCATTGAGATTTAATGCTCTTGATATTGTCCTTGCTATTTGTGAGACTTCAAGTGTGTGCGTAAGGCGTGTTCTGAAGTGGTCATTAAAAGGCGCAAGGAATACCTGTGTTTTGTGTTTTAAGCGTCGGAATGATTTTGAATGTAATATTCTGTCTCTGTCGCGTTGAAACTCGGTTCTTATCGGATATGGTGTTTCTAATGCTTTTTTTCGCCCCTTTGTAAAACGGCTTTTTGTCGCATAAGGGCTTAATGTATCTATTTCCTTCTGTTCCAGACGGTGTTTTATACTGTTAATATCTTCCATAGTCATGTACTATTATATCTTAAATCAAATATTGTATGTAATATATCTGTATGATTTTTACCTTGTAATTGATAAAAAATAGGGGTTACACTGGTAATTTTTTGAAAAAATGCTATAATACATGATAAAGAGACATAATCAGCAATCAACGAAAGGGTCTTTATATGCCAAATAACGCAGCAGATATGGATTTTGAAACTTTACTCAAAAAATATGATTACACATTTAAAAAAGGTGAAATCGTAAAAGGTACGGTTTACGGTTATGATACAGCCGGTGTGAGTGTTGACATTGGTGCTAAAAATGTTGCACTTGTTCCTTTGTATGAAATCGGTGCTCCGAAAGGAACTTCTCCGGAAGAGGTGCTTAAAAAGGGTGAAGAGTACGAGTTTTTAATTACCCAGGATGCTGATGATGACGGTCGGTTTTTGCTTTCATACAAACGGGTTCACATGGCATATATCTGGTTGGAACTTGAAAAAGCTAAACAAAATGATGAAACTATTGCAGCGCCGATTATTCAGATAGTAAAAGGCGGACTTATTGTTGATATTAGCGGTTTACAGGGATTTGTGCCGCAGGGGCAGATTTATTCAGGTAATCCGCCGGCAAAGGTTGGCGATAAGCTGGAATTGAAAATATTGACGGTTGATAAAAAGCAAAACAATTTAATTTTGTCTAATAAAAAAGTTTATGAATCATCTATTGAGGAAAGCAGAAAAAATGTACTTTCTCAAGTAGAAAAAGGTCAAATTGTAAAAGGTGAAGTTGTAAGATTAACTGATTTTGGTGTATTTGTTAATGTCGGTGGTCTTGATTGCTTACTTCCGCTTTCACAGTTATCCTGGAAATGGGTTGAACATCCTTCGGATTTATTGTCTGTAGGACAGATTATAGATGCGGAAATAATTGATATTGATACTAAAAAGAATCGTATCAGCTTAAGTTTAAAAAATCTTGAGCCTGATCCGTGGGAAAATGCGGCTCAAGAACTTCAAGAGGGAATGACAACAGAAGGACTTATTACAAGGATAAAGAATTTTGGTGCGTTTGTCGAAGTGAAAAAAGGTGTTGAAGCTCTTTTGCCTCAAAATTGCGTAGAAGTATATCAAAAAAATAATGGGAAAGAATTAAAAGCCGGTGATAGTATAAAGGTTAAGATTATCAAATTTAACTTTAAAGACAGACGTATTTCTCTTGATTTAGCAGATTAAGCAGAATATTTTACAAAAACTCCCCTCTAATACAGAGGGGAGTTTTTGTGTATAATCATTGCACAATGGTGCATACCGCGATTTATGCACCAAAATATGTAAAAGGATGTATAATTCGGGAAAATACAATCATAATGATATATTCAGGTTGGGATAAATGTTATGTCGTCCTGAACTCGTTTCAGGACCTAAAACAAGTCTTGTAAGAGATGCTGAAACAGGTTC
>CASELB010000156.1 GCA_949288685.1 uncultured bacterium | reverse complement strand
GAACTACCATTCTGTCATTTTTTCCTTTAATGCCCATTGTTTTATTCCTTTATATAATTTGTTTTCTATCTAAAACAGAATGTGGCTTCCACATTCTGTTTTTATCGGCGTACTGTTTTATATTAGTACAAACAATTTTTAATTGCAAATATTTGCAAAGATTTGTTAAGGAGCGGGGAAAATCTACGCTTTTTCCATTTCTTGTTTAACTTTATTGCTTATTATTGCGCGCTTAATTCTGCCGGCAACAGCACTTTCTGTTTTCTGGGCGGATACGGTTGTGGGTACTTCTTGCTGAGTTGTGGCGGTATCGTTTTATTACTTTTCCCGCTATCACATAAACCTGCATAATGCATTAATGAGGTAATTGAACCAATTGCCGCACCGTCCAATACACTACTAACCATTGCCGGTATTTTGCCTTTTCCTTTCCAGTTTTTATTAAAGAATATAATATCACCGGCAACAGTTGCTAAAGCCATCGAGCCACCAAATTTGAGAGCTGCCTTTAATTTTTAAGTATTATTTTGTTGTGCAGAAACAGGCTTGGAGTTTTCTTGATTTTGAAAGCCAAAATTTTTACAATTTTTATAGAGTTGTATTTGCAAATTTATCCTTTTCTTGTCTTGGTGATAGCATTTTTGTTATTCAAATTCAATACCTATCCCAGCCAGTGAAGGAAACGTATTCCTATATAAATGGTGGACATTATAAGTGATATAAAAGTCGCTAATACACCATATTTTAAATAGTACATAAACTTTATCGGAAATCCGTTTGCTGCTGCTGTTTCCGAAACAATAACGTTTGCCGCCGCGCCTATAATTGTCATATTTCCGCCAAGGCAAGCACCGAGCGACAAACACCACCACAAAGGCAGTGTATACGCCTCGCCCATCTGATGCTGAATTTCCAAAAGCATTGGCGCCATTGTTGCCGTATAAGGAATATTATCAACTATTCCGGACAATATCCCAGAACACCATATAACAAGCATTGACGCCGCCGTTTGAGAACCGTTTGTTACATTCAATATCCAGTCCGCCATTATTTTAATTCCACCCGCAGCATCAAATGCGCCGATTATAATAAACAGACCAATAAAGAAAAATATTGTATTCCATTCAATTTCTTCAAAAATTTTTGCAGGTTTTTCAAAAAGAAGAAGGACACTTGCGCCGAGCATTGCAGTAACACATGTTTGAATATGGGTCACATCGTGCAGCACAAAACCGATTATTACAAGCAATAAAACAATTCCGGAACGCCATAACAAAAATTTATCGGTTATTGTTTTTGAGTTATCAAGATTTGCAACTTTTGCCATCCTGTCAGGAGATGTCACAAGCTGTTTTCTAAAAATAAACGCAAGAATTGCAACATTGACAATAAGAATAAGAGTAACAATATCGGTTAATTCTTTCAAAAAATCAAGGAATGACAGACCTGCAACACTCCCGATAATAATATTCGGAGGGTCGCCGATTAGTGTAGCTGTTCCGCCGATATTTGATGCCAGGATTTCTGTAATAAGGAACGGAACAGGGTTTATATCAAGCTCTTTTGCAATAACAAAAGTAACCGGCATAATAAGAATTACCGTTGTAACATTATCAAGAAAAGCGGAAGCTACCGCAGTAAAAATTGCCAGAGCATAAAATATTTTTACAGGATGTCCTTTAGTCTTTTTAAGCATCGCATTTGCCATCCAGTTAAACATACCGCTACGCGCGCAAATACTAACTATAATCATCATTGCAACAAGCAAAAAGACAACGTTAAAGTCAACAAAATTAATAAAATACCGCGGGTCTAAAGCTCCGTCACCGGTTTTCTGATACTGGCTTAATAGCCCCATAATAAGAGTAACACTCCCGCCTAAAAGTGCTATTGTTGTTTTAGGGATTTTTTCCAGAGCAATAAAAATGTATGAAATTATCAATATAGCTGCAGATACAGCAATTGCGTTATTTTGAATAAATGCTGCAACAATGTCCATAACCCACTCCTTTTACCAATTTGCACATGTTTAACTATTTTATCATAAACTTGCTAAAAATGGGAGTTATATATCTTTCCGCCCCAATAATCCATCTCTTGCAGGTTTTGCCTTAGTCCCTGAAATAAATTCAGGGTAACACAACTTTTATTTACCCCTTCGGCGCGACAATTTTAGACATTATTAGTGAAATTTACTTTTTAACTCTCTTAAAATTTGAATTGACTTAAGAACAGTGATTTTATTATAATTTTTGTATGAGTGAAATAATTAAAGTACAAAAAGGAACAAAAGATATATTGCCGCAGGATATTGCGGTTTGGCACAAGATGGAAGCTGCCGCTCTCGAAATTTTTACAAGAGCAGGCTATAAAGAAATCCGCACACCAATATTTGAAGCCACAGAGCTTTTTCAACGCGGAGTGGGCGATACTACTGATATTGTAAACAAAGAAATGTACACATTTGAAAAATCAGAGCGCTCATTGACTCTGCGCCCTGAAAATACTGCAGGAGTTGTACGTTCATATATTGAAAACGGTATGCACAAACTCTCTGCTCCTGTTAAGCTCTGGTACAAAGGTCCGATGTTCAGATATGAACGTCCACAGGCAGGACGCCAGCGCCAATTCCACCAAGTCGGAATTGAAATGTTTGGAATAAAAGAGCCTTCCGCTGATGCAGAAGTAATCCTTCTTGCACTTAATTACCTGAAACAACTCGGGCTGCCTAACCTTTCTGTAGAATTGAATACTCTCGGATGTGCTAAATGCAGAAAAGAATTCAGAGCTCTTTTAATTGAAACATTACGTCCGCACTATGAAAAATTATGCGAGGACTGCAAAGCAAGGTTTGAAAAAAATCCGCTCAGGCTCCTGGATTGTAAAAACGAGTCCTGTAAAGCAATTTTTGCCCTGCCGGAAATACAACAGGTTATCCAGTCTGATTTTACCTGCCCTGATTGCAGTTTACATTTTGAACAATTAAAATCTTACCTTGATAACCTTAACGTTAATTACAAAATAAACAAACTTCTGGTAAGAGGTCTGGATTACTACAACAGAACCGTTTTTGAAATAAAATCAGAAAATCTGGGTTCGCAAAACGCTGTTTGCGGGGGCGGAAGATATGATACACTGGTTGAACAACTTGGCGGAGAACCGACACCTGCAATAGGCTGGGCAATGGGAATGGAGCGTCTGGCTGCGCTTTTGCCGGAAATTAACAATGATAAACTCGATATTTATGTAGTTTCTGATAATAAATTAGAAACACTAAAACTGGTAGAAAGGCTAAGAGCGCTTAACTATAATGTAGATTTTGATATGGCAGGCAAAAAGTTTGTCAAACAACTCGAAAAAGCAGCAAAAACTGCACATTTTGCAATTATTCTGGGCGAAGACGAAATAAACGGTGAATATTTAACGCTTAAAAACCTAAAAACCGCCGAACAAACACAATTTCCGCTTACGAATTTATCTGATTTCGAATCACGCACCTATAAATTTATCAGCACAAACTCTTCTGAGTGGATTCAATCAAAACTTTCAATGCTTGCATCCGGGTTTGGAATGTAAAATTTTTTATTTTAACGATTAAAAAAAAGCAGTCTATAAAAAATAGACTGCTTTTTACATTTTTAAAAAATCCTCTTTTCACCTGTCATAACTTGCATGTAGAATGATTGTTTTTATAATCTTTGTAAACTTTTGTAACAAAGTTTGATTTGTTTTGTTATAGAAAAATTAAAAACAGGAATATATATTTTGTGGGAACCACGCAAGGATGCATATAAAAAAATACAAGACAAAATGAAAGGAGTCTCAAAATGTCTTTATCTATCGTTACGAACGTACAGTCACTCAAAGTGCAACAAAACCTTACTGCGGCAACTGACACATTGAACACCGCAATTGAGAGAATGACCACAGGTTACAAAATCAACAGTGCAAAGGATGACGCTGCAGGTTACAGTATTGCAGCACAAATGGAGGCGAAATTAAGTTCTTATGACGTTGCTTCAAACAATGCTCAGATTGGTCTGGATATGTTGACCACAACAGAAGAAAACTATTCATTAATTGTTGACCACCTTCAACGTATCAGAGACCTGGCAGAACAAGCAGCAAACGGGACTTATTCAGATGATTCAAGAGCTGCAATCGAGGCGGAAATTCAATCAAGACTTGATGAAATTGACCGTGTAGCAGGCAGTGCAGAGTACAACGGTATGAACCTTATGGACGGTTCACTTGTTGACGACGTTAATATTCAGGTTGGTATTGACGGTTCTGGAAACAGCCGTGTAACTCTTGTAAATACTTTATTTAATGATGCAACCGCAAAAACAATCCTGGATTACGCAGGAAACACCATGGCAGACAACGCAGCATTTGCAGAGGCTTGCTCCGGGACAGAAGCGTATGAACAATTATCAATTATAGATGCCGCTATTGATAACATCAGTACACGTGTTACTAACTTAGGTGCTTCTCAAAACAGGCTTGAATCAGCATTAGATTCTATATCTGTTACAACCGAAAACTTAACTTCTTCACTTTCAACCGTCAAGGATGCGGATATTGCGGAAGAATCTACAAGATATCTTCAAGCGCAAATATTGCAGTCAGCAGCAACAACATTGCTCTCTACTGCAAACCAAACCCCGGCAATAGCTTTAGAGTTAATATAATAGCTTTTGATTGGGTATATGTGAATCGCGGGCAGAGTATACTCTCTGCCCTTCTATTTAAAACCAGCTAATCCCCCACAAGATTTAAACTTATAGTTCGATGTAGGCTTGACAATTTAACATGTATAACATACCATAATCTAGTGGGGCGACATGGCCAAGTGGTAAGGCAGGAGCCTGCAAAGCTCTTATCCCCCAGTTCGAATCTGGGTGTCGCATTTTTTTAATTCCCTGTCTCCAGGGGTTAGAACGGACTGGGGGGGGGAACAAAGGTCAGGGGTGAGGAAAGGTCAGGGGTGAGGAAGAAAAGATGAGGG
>CASELB010000155.1 GCA_949288685.1 uncultured bacterium | reverse complement strand
TAATAGGATTTTCTATTAAATTTTTAATGGCAACTAATATATTTGAAGTCATATAACCACCTTTAATTATTATACATAAAAAATTATATTTATGAATTTTATTAAGTTATATTATTTATGAAAGATAAATATAAATGCTTCCGTATTTTTGCATAATTAAAGTTCATATTGAATAAACAATAAACAAAAAGACTTGCATAAAGCAAGTCTTTAAAAAAAAACTGGGGCGAAAGGATTCGAACCTCTGAATGGCGGGACCAAAACCCGCTGCCTTACCGCTTGGCGACGCCCCAACGGTTACTATTTTAGTTTAGTATATCAAACTGGATTGTCAAGAGGGTTTTTGTTTGTTTTTATAAAAAATTTTAATCTGTGCGTGGGTTTGTTTTTAACAGCGATTGTTCTGCTAAGCCCTATTTCCGGAACCCATAGAACTTCATTATCATTTACAAGAACAGGAATATTTGTCCTCATATACACGGGAACAGATTTCCCGCTCAAATATTTTTTTAGCAGCATTTTTCCGTTCATACCCAGAGGTTTTATAATATCATCATTTTTCCCGTATCTTAAAACCAGCGGGAATTGGATTTCCGATAAATCAATGTACGCAATACCGCAGCTATCCGGAGGATATTTATTGATGTTTTCAAAAGATTTTTCTAATACAAGTGTGTATTTATCATTAAAATTAAACCTCCCGCAGCCTGTGATTAAAATATCTGTATGTACATTTTCCTCTTCTTTGTAAATAACCGCCTTGTCTTTATTTACCGTAAGCCAGATATTTGTAGTAAGTGATTTCTTTTTATACTGTTTTGCATTGCAGTTTTGTAATATAAAATCCAGACATTCTCTGACCCTTTTAAAGTCGTATTCTTCAAGGTAGTTTGAAAGTTGTGTATATACAATTTTTTGCATTAAGGCATCGGATAGTTTTATAAATTCAGGAATGATTATACAGTTTTCCTTTATCGTCTTTTTTTTGATTTCTTTAATATATTCTTGAATAATATTATCGTCAAGCCTTGCAAGTTCAGAAAGTTTATTGACCGATGATTTTAATTCCGCATTTATTTCTTCCATCGCAGGAATAATTTTATGTCTGATAAAATTCCGCTTATATTTAATATTTGTATTGGAGGAATCTGTATTAGGAGTAAGTTTGTGTGTTTTACAGTACTCTTCAATTTCTGCACGTGAGCAATTTAAAATCGGGCGGTAAATATTTCCGCGAACCTCCTGAATACCTTTTAATCCGGTAATGCCGGTGCCTTTAATGATTCTGTAAATAACCGTTTCTACATTATCGTCACAATTATGCGCCGTGAAAATCCCATCAGTATGATATTTTTCTGATACACGTTCAAAAAAATCATACCTTGCTTCGCGTGCTGCTGTTTCTGTTTTGGGTAAATCTGCCGGTGCGTGTTCGGAATAAAATTCTATTCCTCTTGATTTACAAAACTCTCTGCATCGTTCTTCTTCATAATTGGCTTCAGGTCTCCAGCCGTGGTTATAATGTGCGGCTACCGGTTTAATATCAAGTCCGGACAATATATCAAGCAGACACATTGAATCGTAACCGCCGGAAAACCCGACGACAAATACTTTATTATATAAATTATACCGTTCCAAAAAAAGTTTAACTTTTGAGATTACCGGTTCTTGCTGCATTCATTTAAAATCCCGTATTTAATTTCCACAGCATCAACACCTAACTGCGCAAGTACTTTCATTGCAAGCGAAGAAGGTTCTTCAATAATTGCCATCAGTAAGTCTTCAGAGCCGATTTTGGTTTTATTCTGCTTTTTGGCAAGTAACCAGGCATGTTCCAGTACTCTTTTTGCCCGTTTGGTATAAATAATTTCTTTATCAAAGTACTCATTGCCAAAACCTACAAGATTTTCAACAATCAGTCTTGCATCTTTAAGTGTAATTTCAAGTTCTTTTAATACGCCGGCACCTATTCCTGTACCTTCTGCAATAATCCCGAGCAAAAACATTTCTGTGCCAACAATATTTCTGCCTATTCTTCTTGCTTCTTCTTTTGCAAGTCTTAAAATTCTCAAGGTTTCAGGCATTTGTTTTTCAATCGGTTTAACGATATCGTGAATAAGTTGTTCTTCATTAATTTTTAAATCTTTTAAAACATCATAAGCCAGTCCTTTTTTGGCTGCAAGAATACTGAGAACGACGTGTTCCGGACGAACAACCGAGGAGCCGTATTCTTTTGCTGTTTGGAGTGCTAAATTCATTACTCCGAATGCGTTAGGCGTAAAGATAATTTTTTTGTCTTCAAATTCTGATTGGCGTGATTGCTGTTTATTTAGTGATTCTGTAAATTTATCCGGTGTAATCCCTTGAGCCGCAAGTATTTTACCAAGATCAGAAGAGGAGTCTTCAAGTATTGCGCTGAATATTTGTTCTGTTCCAAGTATTTCATAATGTGAGGCAGAAAGTTTTGCTGCCGCGTTTTCAAGAATATTTGAAAGCTCGGAACCTTCATAAATTGATTCAAAGCAAGCCTTGTTCTTTTCTTCTTCGTCTTCCGCTTCCGGATGAATAAGTTTTTTCGTTTTTCTTTGTACCAGTTTTGATAAGATTTCGCGAGCCTGATAGAAATCAAATCCGAAACCTGATAAAAGTTTATCAATATTCGGGTCTTTATCTGTGATAATTACAAGAAAAATATGTTCAAACAGTATATTTTCGTTTCCGGTTCTTTTAGCAAAATCCATAGTGCGTTTAAGTATTTCTTTGCACTCTTTGCCAAAAGGAACTTCGCGTTCAGTGCGGTTTGTCGAATACTCTCCTCCCATAGCGTTGAGAAGAGACTCTTCTGTTATGCTGTACATTTTAAACAGTTTTAAAGATATACCTTTAGCTTCTTTAACGAGAGCAAGAAGGATATGTTCAGGCTTAACTTCGCTGCTGCCTAACCCGGAGGCAGTGTTACGCGCCTCAATAATAACATTTACCGCTTTTTCCGTAAACTTTTCTAACACAATTACTCCTCATCGTCCGACATATTTTCTATATAGTCTGCAACTTTTTTAAATTCATCATCTTCAAGGCTTTCAAAAGACACATCATCTTCCGCTTCTTCAACAATTTTCATAACAACGAATTCCGCATCGTCTTTATCTTTCTGGTCTTGCGGAAGCAGCATTGCATATTCATTGCCTTCAAATTCAATAATATTAAATAATTCACAGTAAATTATTTTTCCGTTTTCATCTACAATTTCAATTATATTATCTGATTCATTTTCACTCATTAGATTTCCTTTCAATGTTAACCCAGTCTTGATAAATATTGTTCAAGAATAATACAGGCGCTTTCAATATCAACAAGACCTTTGTTTTTTCTAAAATCGACTTTTCTTTCGCGCAGTCGTTCTTCTGCAAGGTCGGATGTTAATCTTTCATCTTCAAATATTATATCAAAATTTGAAAAATATTTTGCAAATTTTTCACAATCTTCTGCCTGACTGCCTTTTGTACCGTCCATATTAATCGGAAGTCCGATAACTATTTGTTTTACATGATTATCAGCGGCAATTTTTTTTATATATTCAACAGCCTTGTCTTCCGGTGTTCTGTCTACACAGATATTAGGAATAGCAGTTATATGTAAAAAGTCGCTTAAAGCAATGCCAATGCGCTTTGTGCCAACATCTAACCCCATTATTTTAAACATTTTGTACCCATTCAGCTTCAATGCCGGTAATTATTAAATCTAACTCCAGTCTTTTAAATTCTTCTGCCTTAGATTTTGAGCGTTTTGTAAATACATCAAGCGTTTTGCTCTCATTCAGGAGCTGCCAGCGCTTGCCGATATAGTGTTCGTATATGCTTCGTTTTAGTATATACATAAAGAATTCTTTGTTTCCGGTGATTGATGCAATTTTATCTGCAAGTTCATTATTCCCTTCCAGCTTTTTGAAATATGCTGCAAGTAAAATTTTTCCGTTTTGTGCTTCAATTTCTTCCGGTGTAAAGATATTAGAATACTCGTTTTGGGCAAATTCGCTAAAGTTTGTACTGAACTGATTTGCACGGAGTTTTGCATTAAGCCGTTTTATTAATTCAGCAAATTCATCAGAAGTATAACAATCGAAAAACCATCTTTCAACAAAATCCAGACCGGTTATTTCATCAACATCTTTTGAACTTAACCCGGTTGTGTTAAATTCAAAATCAGGTGTAATTTCTTCAATATCTGATAAAATACTTCTCCAGCAAATATATTCATACGGTATAACTTCGTTGTTTTTTCTGGATGTTTTTTCAGAGGTGTTTAATAAATATTTAACAAATTCCGGCGAAATTTCCACACATCTGCTGCCGTTTACAAAACGGTCTTTTATCATCAGGTAATCATCTTCTGTAATTGCATTAAAACCGAAACTGTCAAGCATGCCGTAACGATTATTGATAACGATTGCAAGAAGTTGTATTGTATTATCTTCATGACGTTTTCGTGTAAAAATGATAGCCATATTTCCGTGTCCGTCAGGGTATGAAACTATTGATTTATACGGACTTGAAACTGATAGAACTTCTTTATAAAACTTAAGTGTTTCGTCAACTCTTATTCCGGAGAGTTTGAGTTTTGACATGTTTTTATTGACAACCGGCTTAAGTTCGTCACTGACAAAATCAAGAGACTTCTCCAATTCATGGTATGCAAGTTGTGATTTGGTATCACCTAGCAGATTTAATGCTACAAGTCCTTCTTTGCTTTCCGGAGCGTACAAAAATACCGGAATAATAATATTTGCAAGTGCATCTCCGTCATAATCTTCTTTTAGAGATTCAAGGAGAGCTATTTTGTCGTCTTCGCCCAGTGATTTTATAAAGTCCATGAAATCTATTTGTGCTTCCGGATTCATAAGTGCAGAGGCAAGAACTTCTTTAGTTTCATCTTCAATAACTTCTTCAATGTCAGCAATATAATCTTTAACGGAAAGATAATTACAATCAGGGTTTAATCTGCTTAAAAGATTAAATGACGCAATTTTCAAACTGTCAGGGTATTCGTTATCTTTTATATATCCCCACAAATATTCTTCAAGCTGCTCTTTTGAAAGTAGTTGATTAAGAATTAATAAGATGTGTTGCAGTTTCTTATCATCGCCGGAAACCGCTTCTTTTAGTGCAAGTTCTGTTATATATTTATATTCTCCGCTGCTTTTGAGAGTATTAATATTATCCAAACAATCGCTGTTACCTAGTTCAAGTTTAGATAACAGCATAAGAAATTCTGCTTTTATTTGGATTTTGTTCATATAAACTCCGTAAAAATTTATTTTGCTTTCCCCCAGAAGGCATCAAGAATCATTTGTGCTTCTGCTGACGGAAGTCTGTCGTTTAGGATAAGATACTGTACGGCAATCATTGTACATTCTGCACAGATATTTACGCCCGGACCTTTAACCATTTTTATTACTTCTGCGGATGAGCGACCGCAAAAGCTGCAATTAATTAATTCCCGTGACGGAACGAACTCATTTTGATTATGATGGTGTTCGTGCGGCTTAGTTTCTTTTTTCCCGCGTTTTGCACCGAGCTTTACAATTTTATCTTCAGACATAGTTACCTGCCTATTTGTTTGCCTGTATAAAAAGACTGATTAAGTCATTAAGAGCCGCGTATTGTTTCTGGTAATTTTGAGACTGTTTTTCCAGTGAAACAATTTGTTTTTTATATTCTTGAATATAAGACTGGCATTCTTTAGCGG
Organism: uncultured bacterium; assembly: GCA_949288685.1. GTDB lineage: Bacteria > Cyanobacteriota > Vampirovibrionia > Gastranaerophilales > Gastranaerophilaceae > CALUTH01. The sequence goes on along the minus strand of CASELB010000155.1, from coordinate 3,294 downwards.
AATTTTTAAGATTTTCCTGAACCTGTTGCGCATCCTGAAGGACACTTCTCATAGAAATGCCGAGGGCTTCCATTGTTTGTTTAATAATTTGTGCGCCTGTGTGGCGGGAAACACCGCTCGGCAGCTGCGAAATAAGTTTTTTAAGAACAACTATATTCGACGGCATTTCAAATACAGCGGGTTCATTAACCTGCGGAAATTGTGAAGTAGTTTCGCCAAATCCCGGCATGCTGTCAAATGAATCGTCAAGTATTGACGGTTTTGACTGTGATAAGGGCATTGTTGCCGCCGGCTCATTATCATCCGCAAAAATATCGCTAAATGCGTTAGATGTCTTTTGCGGTGCTTCTTCTGTTATTGTTTGAACTTCTTTTACCGGCTCCGGTTCAGCAACTCTCATTTGTGATTGAAATGAAGAAGGTCTGCTTACTGACGATGATAAATCGCTTTCTGCCTGTCTCTTCAATGCTTCAACTATCTTCTTACCTACGCTTTCATTCATATTTTCCATATTATTAGCCCTGCTTTTTTCTACAAATATATACTTATTATAAATAAAAATATTTTTTTTACAAAGTTTTTGCCAGTAATGTGAATTTTCATTAACATTTGTTTACTAAAAAATTGATTTTATGATTTATCCGTTTTACAATGCTGTAGATATGTAATACTAAACCGGGTCGGAATTAAAAACCTTACCGGTACAATAAATTAAGGAGAAAAATTATGACATCAAAGAAATTTTTATTTACCTCGGAATCAGTAACAGAAGGACATCCTGACAAAGTATGCGATCAGATATCCGATGCGATACTGGATGAATTTTTGACTAAATCACCAAATTCAAGAGTTGCTGCAGAAACGACTGCAACTACGGGTATGGTACTTGTTTGCGGTGAAATAACTTCTGATTGTTACGTGGATATTCCGCAGGTTGTTAGAAATACCATACGTAATATAGGTTACCATGGTATACAGGGCGGCGGTTTCGACTGTGATACCTGTGCAGTGTTAACAAGTATTGATGAACAATCTGTTGATATTGCCGGCGGTGTAAATAAAGCGTATGAAACGAGGTCGGAAAATTCAGACACATCTTCATCTGAAACTCAAAACCTCGGTGCGGGCGATCAGGGGATTATGTTCGGGTTTGCGTGTAATGAAACTCCTGAACTTATGCCTCTTCCGATTAGCCTTGCTCACAAACTTGCATACAGGCTTGCACAGGTTAGAAAAGAAGGCATTTTAAATTATCTTAGACCGGACGGAAAATCACAGGTGACTGTTGAGTACGTTGACGGTAAGCCTTCAAGAATAGATACAATCCTTTTATCTACTCAGCACAGTCCTGAAATTGAAGGTATAACAGATAACTCAAAGGTTCAGGAAATTATTTATAATGACCTTAAAAAATGTGTTATAGATTATGTATTTGAAACCCAGTCTGTTAAACCTGATTCTTCAACTAAAATTTTAATTAATCCGTCAGGACGTTTCGTAATCGGCGGACCGCAAGGTGACAGCGGACTTACGGGCAGAAAAATTATTGTTGATACTTATGGCGGGTATTCAAGACACGGCGGCGGTGCGTTCAGCGGAAAAGATCCAACTAAGGTTGACCGTTCTGCTGCTTATGCTGCAAGATATGTTGCAAAAAATATTGTTGCAGCCGGACTTGCAGATAAATGTGAAGTTGAACTCGCGTATGCTATCGGTGTTGCGGAACCTGTTTCAATCTTTATTGACACATTCCAAACCGGCAAAATTTCTGATGATGATATAAGTGCACTGGTTAAAAAGAATTTTGATTTGAGACCGGCTGCAATTATCAGAGATTTTGATTTGAGAAATCTTCCGGCTAAGAATGGCGGAAAATTCTATCAGCTTCTTGCTTCTTACGGACATCTGGGAAGAACTGATTTGAATATCCCGTGGGAAAAAACAGACAAGGCTGAAATCCTTAAACTTCAAGCAAAACAGGCGTGTGCGTGTTAGGTTGATATAAAATAAAAAAGTTTAGCCGGCAGCGAAATCGCTGCCGGCTTTTTTAATTTTATCCCCCATCCAGTTATTAGTTGTCTGGCTTATAAAAGCTTAAGTTTTGTAAAATTTTACCCTGTTTCTGTTGTAATAAATTTATAAAGTGATATAACGGTGACATAATGGCGTGTCGTTAGTGTATATATAGAAGGAGTGAAGGATGAATGTATCACCAATCAGATTTATAACCGCCGGACAAAACGTATACGGCGGCAGGAAAAATAACGGATTAAACAATACGGAAAGAAATGTAAAGACTTCGCCGGCTTTTGGCGCCGTAATAGGAAATACTGTGGATTTGAAAGCGCAGCTTGATGTTTATGTTAATCTGGCAAAGAGGGTTACTCCTGACGAGATTCGGGAAATGGTTAATATTGTGGATAGTAAAATCTACTCGATATATAGTGGCAGATACGCCAGTTTACGGTCAATAGAGGAATTGCCCAAACTTATACGAAAATTTAAGAAAGGAAAAATAAACAAGATAGAAGAAAAATTTGTTTCGGAGTATATTGTCTTGAACAATGAAAAGAAAAAACTGCTCGCTATGCTGGAAGAGCGTCTGGGTAATATAAAGCATATTGAGGGCGGTATGAAGTCGGAAATTGACAGAAACAAGACAGGCACGGTCTCTGTATCAAAGGCATTGAAAGCGGAAGCACAGGCTAAATACGCCGTATACTCACAGCACACGGGGTTTGATTCAATTGCAGGCTATGAGTATGAAAAAGCTATACTTGACAAGTTTTTTATTTCTGAGATAAAGAATGAGCGAGCGGGTAAAGATGCTAAGGTTCCGGGCTCTATACTCTTCTTCGGACCTCAGGGCAACGGTAAAACATCGTTTGCCAGGGCGTTCGCGCAGGAGGCGGATGCAAGAGTTGTTAATATTCCAACAAATGGTACCCGCAGTAAGGAAAAAGATCGTTTCACAGTATTTTTTGATAAGTTACACAATGCAGCTAAACAGGCTGAAGAACATTATCAAAAAGAAGGTACAAATCAGAGAACAATACTAATTGTTGATGAGTTTGATAATATTGCAGGCAAAAATTCAACTATTACAAAGGAATTGGAAAAATTTTTACAAACCTGTTCTGACAAGTATCACTGTACTGTATTTGCAACCACAAATTATCCGGAAAGAATAGCAATGAACCTTAAAAAAGAAAACTCTGCGTTCCCGTACAGAGTAGCGCTCGACCCGCCGACCGCAGCCAACAAAGCCAGAGTACTGGAGTTTTATACAAAAGG
>CASELB010000154.1 GCA_949288685.1 uncultured bacterium | reverse complement strand
TTATATAAAGAATCTTGAATTGTTTGATTTTTCAAATGAAGGCGAATTTACGTTTACACTAAAACGTGAGTATTTAAATCCGTATGATGCAAAGAAAAACCCTAAAGGGCTGAATTTAAAAGAATGGTTTGAAGGTTATGCAAAAGAAGCACGTGTGTCAACAGCAGGAATAAGAGGACCTCAAAATATACTATACCCGCAAGATACAAGATTTCCTATTAACCTTGTCGGAATTATACTTGCGACACTGGCAAAAGGACTTGTACTTAAAGAAAAATACCCCGATAAACAAATAGTTAAACTTGCCGGCAGCGAGGTAAGGTACAATTCTGCACTTTATCTTGATGCTATAGCAAGAATACAGGCGGCTCTTGGAATTAAGACATTAACAATGCCGGAAAGAAAAACCATGCCTATTTGGCTTGCGTCCTTTCTGGCTTTTAAATTAGATTTAGCCGGCGGCGAATATATCACATCAAGCCACGGTATTTCCGTAAAAACAGCAACAAAAGACCTTAATAATCAAGGCAGTCAATATTTGCCGGATGAGTCCGCAGAATTTGTACAAAAAATTCAGGAAATTTTTGACGAAGTAGAGAAAAAAGGTTCTTATCAGATAAAAATTTCAGCAGAAAATAATCCGCTTATTGACGAACTTGTACTTTCAAAACTTAACAGTGGAATTGATTTGTATGTTGAGTACTTAAAATCAGGTGTTGCTGCTAACCTTGACAGACTTAAAAGAATGAAGAACAAGATTGTAATTGAGTGTGTGGGCGGTTGTGCATACAACACTTTAAGTAAAGTTCTTGATGTTTTAGAAATAGAGGATAAATTTGCGTGGAATAATACTGACGAAGATCCGTTTTTCCATTCAATAGGCAAATATGACCATGACCCTAAAGGTAATAAAGCATTTTACGATTATTCCGTTGATGCAACAGTTGTTGCACAAAGACCGGATGGCAGTAATTATTTCCCTGTAATTGAAACTCTGCATTATCCGGAAGTTTTAAAATCTTATCCTCTTGGAACGGTTGTATTAATAACAGATCCTGACCATGACAGACTTACTGTTTGCCAGATTGAGTCTGCAGGAAATATTCCTTCACTGGATGAACTCGGTATTTCTTATTTAAAACTAGACGAAGACCGGGTATTAACTGTTTATACTGCTAATCAATCATTCCTTATGCTTATGGAATACCGTATACGTCAATTAAAACAGAACGGTACATTGAATAACCATCCGCGGTTTATGATTAAGACAACAGCTTCTGCGCTATCGTGGGATGAGTGGGGCAGATATCATGACGTAAGAGTTGTTAATGTGCCTGTAGGATTTAAAGAAATTGCTAATATTATGAAGAAGGTAGAACTTCAAATAAGAGAAAATCCTGAATCAGAAGTTATTGTTGAAGATGTTTTCGGAAACAAAATAAATCTAGGAGTTCAACCGCGGTTGATTTTTGGCGGGGAAGAATCCGGCGGAATGATTATGGGAGCGGAAGAATTAATAGAATCAAGAGCAGGCAGAAAAGCTATTGCTATGAGAGAAAAAAGTGCAACAGAGGCAATTATTGTAGCGTCTTGCCTTGCGGCTAAACTTGAGGAAGATAATGAAACTTTATCCCGGTATTTGCAGCATATATTTGAATCTGAAAATATTAAATCAATATATGATGTACGTGAAGATATTTCGTACTATAATGAATCTGAGCCGGATATTGAAAAGCTGAAAGCGGATAAACTTGAAGGCGAAAAACAAAGAACCAGAAACGATTTGTTTTATTTGTCACTGGCAATAGCTTGTAAGGAAGGTCTTGTTACGTTAGATAACGTAAAAGAAGTTCTTAATGATGCTTTCCTTGCACTTGAATTTAATAATCTTAAGTCAATCAAATTTGTTGGTGACGGTACATATTTAGAGTTTGAAGATAAGTACGTAGAAATCCGTCCGTCAGGTACTGATGCAAAAACAAAGGCTTATGCCGGTGGTTGTAATCTGGATGATATTACAAAATATGCAAAAACTCTCGGCAATTATTCAGGAGAAAGAACGCTTTTGCATAAAAAGTATATTTCAGAAGAATTTTATGAAAAATCAAAAGAAACAGCAATGGAATATTATCTGAGTTTTGTAGATAAAGGTGCGGATAACAAACCTTTTGAAATTCCTCAGTATGATTTCTAAACAAAGTTGAATTAGGAGTTTATAGCCTGCCGGAATGTTATTTCGGCGGGTTTTCTTTACGTTTTTATTAAAGTTTCTCTTGTTATGCTGAACCGGTTTTAAGACAGTTTCAGCATCTTACACGAATACAAGCAATGTAAGGTGCAATTTATTGCACCCTACATTGCTCTAAGTCAAGATGAGAAAAAATCATTTATCAGAAACAAAAAAAACAGGGGGTAAACACCCCCTGTTGGAAAAAACTAATTTTGAATGAGCATATTCCAGTCATTAATATTACCATTTGGATTTCTTGCATCTTGAAAATGTTGCGGTCTTGTTTTTTCGTTTTCATAATTAGATTCAAGAATACTACTTGGTCCGTTCTGCCCCTTACTGCCGGTTACACCAGTAGACCCCGTAGAGCCTGATGATCCGGAGCCAGAGCCTGAGCCTGAACCTGAACCGGATACAAAACCAACTAAACCAAGCGGTGCTGAAACACTTGGCGGTAATAAAGGTCCCGATGAAGATTATAAAAAAATTCAAGGTACAACTAACCTTAACAATTCTATTGATACAAGCGGCAGAGGTTCACTATATAAACCATATAGAGATACAACTCTCAGATAATTTAATTCTAAGTGATAAAACCCCCGTTAATGAAATTCTTAACGGGGGTTTTAAATTTAATAAATTGTTTAATTAGCTGCCTGCGCCTCTTCCGGTTGGCTGCCGTCTTTTTGTTTTTTCTCAAACACAATCTTATCATCAACCAGTTTAAGAACTATCGTATCACCCGGCTGATAAGCGCTTGTAAGGATTTCTTCCGCAAGCGGATCTTCTATTTTCCTTTGTATCAAACGTCTTAACGGTCTTGCACCATACGCTTCCGAATACCCGTCTTTTGCAAGGAAGTCTTTTACCTCATCAGTTACTTCTACTGACAATTCACGCTCTGCAAGGCGTTTGAACAGGTCTTTCATCATCAAATCTACTATTTGTCTGATTTCTTCCTTACTTAAGTGTGCAAATACAATAATATCGTCAATACGATTTAAAAATTCCGGTCTGAACGCTTTTTTAAGTTCTTCATTCACCGTTTCTTTAAGTTTTTCGTATTTATCTTTCTTAGCATCCTCACCTGTCGTAAACCCGAGTTTGCCCTGTGTCGCAATCATACTTGCCCCGACATTTGAAGTCATAATAATGATTGTATTTTTAAAGTTAATATGTCTGCCCTTTGCATCCGTTAAACGTCCGTCGTCAAGGATTTGGAGCATAATATTAAATACATCCGGGTGCGCTTTTTCAATTTCATCAAACAGGATAACCGAATACGGTTTCTTTCTGACAATTTCAGAAAGATGTCCGCCATCATCATACCCTACATATCCCGGTGGTGAACCTATTAATTTGGCAGTTGAATGTTTTTCCATAAACTCGGACATATCAACCCGTATCATATTATCTTCCGAACCGAATACAGCTTCCGCAAGCGCTTTTGCAAGTTCTGTTTTACCAACACCGGTAGGACCTGAGAAAATAAAACTTCCGATAGGTCTGTTCGGACTCTTCAAGCCTACTCTTGCGCGTCTTATAGCTTTGGAAATAGCTGTAACCGCTTCACTCTGACCAATAACTCTTGCATGCAGAGTATCTTCAAGTTTAAGCAGTCTTTCAGTTTCGCCTTCGGTCAGCTTTGTAACCGGAACGCCTGTCATAGTTGCAATTACTTCTGCAACATCTTCTTCTGTAACCGTAGGCTTATTCATATCATTATCACGTTTCCAAGCCTCGGTTGCTTCACGAATTTTATCCTTCATATTAGCTTCATCATCACGAAGTGACGACGCCAATTCAAACTCCTGATTTCTTATTGCTTCTTCTTTGTCTTTAATAATCTTACGGAGTTCTTTATCAAGTTCTTTGCCCTCCGGAGAAAGTGAACTTACTTTCAGCCTTACTTTAGAACTTGCTTCATCAATAACATCAATGGCTTTGTCAGGCAAAAATCTGTCGTTTATATATTTACTTGAAAGTTTTGTTGCCGCAACAATAGCTTCATCAGAAATTATAAGGTTATGGTGCTCTTCATATTTGAATTTGAGCCCGCGGATAATTTCAATAGTTTCATCTATAGAAGGCTCTTCAATTATAACCGGCTGAAATCTTCTCTCTAATGCAGAATCTTTTTCAATATACTTTCTGTACTCATCAGAAGTTGTTGCACCGATTACCTGAATTTCACCTCTGGAAAGTGCCGGTTTCAATATATTTGCAGCGTCAATTGCGCCTTCCGCAGCACCCGCACCTATAAGTGTATGCATTTCGTCAATTACAAGAATAATATTCCCTGCCTGACGAATTTCGTCCATAATCTTTTTAAGCCGTTCTTCAAACTCACCTCTATACTTGGTTCCGGCAATCAAAAGCCCCATATCAAGCTGTATAATTTTTTTACCGTCAAGAATATCCGGAACTTCCGCATTAACAATCCTTATAGCAAGTCCTTCCGCAACAGCGGTTTTACCAACACCGGGTTCACCAAGGAGCACCGGATTGTTTTTAGTTCTTCTAGCAAGGATTTGAATAACACGTTCAATCTCTTTTTCACGTCCGACAACCGGATCAAGTCGCATTTCCGCAGCCGCAAGAGTTAAATCCGTACCGTATTCATCAAGGCTCGGAGTCTTAACTTTTGACGCGGGAGAAGATGATGATGAAATATTACCTGATGCTGTTGTTTGAGGTTTAGTATCGCCAAGCATTTTTACAACATTACTGCGAATTTTATTCAAATCTACACCAAGATTTTCAAGCACTCTTGCCGCAACACCTTCGCCTTCCCGGATTAAGCCCAATAACAGGTGTTCCGTACCGATATAATTGTGACCGAGCTGTCTTGCTTCATCCCATGAAAGTTCAAGTACACGTTTAGCACGCGGTGTAAAAGGTATTTCTACAGCAACAAAGCCTGAACCTCTGCCAATAATTTTTTCAACTTCAATTCTTGCATCTTTAAGATTTACCCCCATTGATTTAAGGGTTTTAGCGGCAATACCGGTGCCTTCACCAATTAAGCCCAGTAAAATCTGCTCTGTACCAACGAAATTGTGCCCCAGACGTCTTGCCTCTTCCTGTGCAAGCATTATAACTTTTATAGCCTTTTCGGTAAAACGTTCAAACATTTTTTCTCCTCTATTAAACAGCTAATATAATGTTACAAAAAATAACGTAAAACTTCAAGTAGGCAAGGCATTATTTACACTAACAGGACTAATATTTTTGTAGTTTTTTGTCGGGCAAGAATACCAAACATACAATACTTACAAGAGATGCTGAAACGGATTCAGCATGACATGAAGGGAAATGTAGGATGCAATTTATTATACCGTACATAGTTTGTATTCGTGTAAGATCCTGAACAGCGTGAAAATCGTAAAAAAAATAACAACCCGATTTTCTACGCTTTCAGGATGACAGGTACTTTAATATCATTTACCCCTATTCATTTCAGGGTCTCTAACAAGGCTTGGGCGAGTCACTGAAACAAGTTCAGGGTGACAAACATAAGCCCCTCTGCGGGGCTGTAAAATTCCTTCAAAAATAAAAAAAAGACCTTGCATTATAAATAAAATCAAGGTCTGTCCGTTTAAATAAGAAGAGAGAGCTTTATATCCTGCTTAAAAACCGTAAAAAAAATTTTTTGCTACTTTTTCAGAAAAAAAGTCAAAAAATTTACAAAAATTTACATAAAAAACACAAAAATGTTATAATCATACACTTGGCTGATTTCATTTGTTCAAAAAAATCATAAATTTGTAATTATGGATATAAATTACAAACAAATGTTAGATATTGCTAAAGAAGTTTCTGAAAACTCATACGCACCTTTCTCAAAGTTTCATGTCGGTGCCTGCGTAATGGGAGCAAGCGGAAACCTGTATAAAGGTTGTAATTTTGAGAATTCCAGCTTCGGGCTGACCATTTGTGCCGAACGCTGCGCAATAGGCAATGCAATTTCAAACGGAGAAAAACAAATTATTGCAGTCGCAATTTACTCGCCCGAATCTGATGAATGTTATCCCTGCGGAGCATGCCGGCAGGTAATTTATGAATTTAAAGGAGATTTTGATACCGAAATTATTACAGAAAAAGAAGGTAATCCTAAAATTGATAAAATCACCTCGCTTCTTCCGTTCGGTTTCAAAATATAATCATGTACATTATCGAATCAATTATAAAGTTAATTAATAAATACCGGAAAAAGCCGGAAGTACAACCTTTCAATATAACTGATACAGAACAACCGGCAGATGAACAATGCGAACACGTATTCAGACCGGTTGACAGTACGGGGAAAGTGCTGGCTTGTATTAAGTGCGGATTTGTAGTAAATATGAATAATCAAAATGAGGATGATTTATGAGTTATAAAGATAAAATTATCACATTCTTTAAGTCTAATACTTTTAGAAGTTTCTTTATGTTCATGCTCTTTACCGGTGTAATGACCATAATTATTTCATCGCAAAATTTCTTTTTTCAACAGATAATTGAAAACGGCGTAAGTAAACAGGATATCGTTGCGCAAAAAAATATTACTGTTGTAGATACCATAAGAACAGAACAGCACAAAAAAGAAGTTGCCCGAAAAGTAGAACCAATCCTTACACAGGCAAACGATGATTTTATTAAAGTAAATCTCACAACTTTAAGAAATACGATACTAAAAATCAGAGAGTCACAGGTATCTGAAGATAAAAAATTTAACGAGATTTCAGTACTTTTTGACAGTCCGCGTTCTTCTCAAAAAACAGCACTCGTTGATTTTCTTTTACATTCTGATTCAGAATCATTTAACAAACTGTTTAACAGAGCGCAAAATACATTAGATACCGTATTAAACATCGGAATTACAGCAGAAGATTTTGAGAAAGATAAAATTACAAGCATTATTGAAAAAGGGATGTACCAATCAATCCCGCGCGGACAATCCCGGATGATTACAGCAATTCTCAATCAGGTAATAGTTCCAAACCTTATTGTAGATGAGTTTGCAACAGAAATCGCAAGAAGAAACGCACAAAACTCCGTAAAACCTTATGAAGTAACCTTCAAACAAGGTGATACCATTGTCTTTGCCGGAGAACAAATTACAAAAGTAAAAAGTGATGCTTTAAGAGAAGCCGGATATAACGTACTTGAAATTAACTACGTGGGAATTGCAGGAATATTTTTCCTTACCGCACTCTCTACAAGTATGTTTCTTTTATATTTAAAAGGATTTGAAAAGAGCTTTATCGAATCTAATTATCTGAGTTTATTTGCATTTCTGGCAATATTCATATCACTTTTCCCCGTAGTATTACCTACAGGATTTTCGCCTTATGTTATACCATTTCCGGCGTTTATGATAATAATGTCAATATTTGCAAACCCGAGAGTTGCACTACTTGCTGCAAATCTTATTCTTGTAAATATCGCAATATGTATGCATTACGGAGTGGAAATGATTGTTTCATTTCTTCTGTTAAATACTTTTGCAATGATTACCGTCTACAATCATAAATTCACAAGACGTAACGACATGATAATTATCGGGTTTAAAATTGCGGCAGCAGGCGGTGTAATACTTGCGTGTGTATACCTGCTTGAACGATTCTTAATGAATATTGATAATGCGTTAATCTTAACGGATATAAGTTATATAATGCTAAACAGCTTTGTAATAGGCGGTTTGCTTACTTTAGGTTTCCTTCCCGTGCTGGAAAAATTATTCCAGATGATTTCACCGTACGGGCTTGTAGAACTTGCAGACCAAAACCAGCAACTATTAAAAGATTTGCAGCTAAAAGCCCCCGGAACTTACAACCACAGTATGATGGTGGCATACTTATGCGAGGCTGCAGCAGAGGCAATCGGTGCAAATCCTCTTCTTGCAAAAGTAGGTGCAATATATCACGACGTCGGAAAACTTAAGCGCCCGATGTTCTTTGTAGAAAATCAATCAAGTTACGGGATTGAAAACCCGCACAATAACTGTTCACCAAAGTTTTCTAAAATGCTTATAACCGCACACCCGAAAGACGGTGTAGAACTTGCAAAAGATAACGGTTTACCGGCTATTATAAACAATTTTATACTCCAGCACCACGGAACAGGACTTGTAAGTTATTTTTACAAACAGGCTGTAGCACAGGAAGGGGCTGAAAATGTACCGGAAGAACAATTCCGTTACCCCGGACCTAAACCTAATTCTAAAGAAACCGCTATTTTAATGATTGCGGATGCTGTAGAATCTACGGTTAGAGCAAACAAGGCTTCCTCCGCAGAAGAAATAGATGCGGTTATTGACAGAATTATTAAAGAACGGCTAAATGACGGACAACTATCTGATGCACCGATTACATTAAAAGACCTTTCTACAATTGCCTCTGTTATGAGCCGTATTTTGCGCGGTATACATCATGAAAGAATTAAATACCAGCAAGACTTAGTCAACGAACTTGACCGTAATAAGGCTGCCGTTCAGACTATAGACAAAGATTTGGAAGCAAAAATTCAGGAACTTGAAAGTAAGCGTGATGAACATTAATATTTTTAGTGAAAATATTTGCGAAAAATATACTATTGATGAAGCCAAAGCTATTACAGTTGCAAAACAGGTTTTTGAATATTATATGAAATGTATTGGCGACAAATCAGCGCTTGCCGGATTTAAGTATGATACAATAACTTTTGATATTCTTTATTGCGATTCCGAAAAAACACACGAATTAAACAGAGAATACAGGAATAAAGACTATCCTGCAGATATTATTACTTTTGCAATATTTGCAGACGATGAGGACAAATTTATTTTTGACGGCGAAATAAATCTCGGGGAATTTATTATCGCACTTGATAAAGTCGATGAAGAAAGCCGGAAGAAGGGTAAGAGTTTTGAAGAAGAACTTTATTTTTTAATATCTCACGGAATAATGCATCTTTTAGGATTTGACCATCAAACAGAAGAGGATTACAATTTTGTTGTGGGGATGCAGAATGACGCCCTGAAAGTTGTGGAGTATGACAAAGTTTAAAACAAAAAATTTCAACGCTTCATTTAAACACGCCCGCAAAGGTATGCGGCTTGTGTTAAAAAGTGAACATAATATACGTGTACACATGGTTCTTGCGGTTATTGTGCTTTTTCTGGCGCTAATATTCGGGTTTCGTCCTGTAGAAATTTGTATTCTTTTATTAACCATAGGAATGGTTATAATAGCCGAAATGATGAATACGGCAATAGAATTTGCGCTTGATGCAACATTCAGAAATAAATACAGCGTTCTTGTAGGTATGGCAAAAGATATTTCTGCAGGCGCCGTAATGGTGGCGAGTTTCCTGAGTGTAGTTATAGGAATTATACTATTCGGACAGGCTTTAATAAGAATGTTTTAAAGCACCATACATAATACCATTAAAATCATTGCTCCTACCTGCATTGCAGTTGAAAGTCCCTGTTGAAATCTGTTAGAATCATATTTTTTTATAGAATGCTGCGCTTTATAAGCACTGTTTAAGCGGTTTATACGTTCTTCTTCCGTATCATAATCATAAGAACCGCCAAGCATTTCATTTTCTAAACTTGCAAGTCTGTCAGAAAAAGAGGTTCTGCCTCTTCCGGTAAAAAGATTACGATTTAGTCCGCTCAAATCCCCGCTTGCCATGCCGGAACCATAGGATAAATCATCGTAAGGCGCATTTTGTGATGCCATTCTGTAATCTTCTTTAAATACATTATTTTTAATCCGTTCAACACGTTCATTATAACTGTCAGACTCGTAAGTTTGATTATTAAATAACTGTTTTTCAATTCTTGCAAGTCTGTTATCAAGAGTGTTTTTGTCATACATTTTGCTGAACAATTTGGTTTCAACTCTGTCAAGAACAGGATATCTGACTGTTTCATCAGCCGCAAGAGCTTCCTCTTCCGCCATAAAAGTATCTTCACAAGGTTTTATTTTTTCATCAATAACATCTGCCGATAAATCATCCGATATCTTTTTTACCCGCTCTGCAAGACTCTTTTTGGATACTAAGCCGTAAACCGATTGTTCAAGGCGTGCAATACGTTTTTCGTCACTCTGGTCAGAGTAGTTTATACCGTACAACTCTTCTTCTATTGTCATTAACTGTTTATCATACTTCCCGGCACTTATAGCCGGAGAAAAAGTTAATATAACAGCAAATAATATACACAGAAATCGTTTCATAAAAATCTCCTAACCCAATATAAAGATTTTTACGGCTGTTTTCTATCAGAGAGTGACTGATTCCAAAAAATATTTTTCTAACCGGAAAGTAGTAATACTAAAAAGCGGAGAGGTCTAAAACCTGTCCGCTTTTACATCATATAAACCCATAAATAATTCACATCTTAGTTATTACTCAATACCAGTCTCAACGTTGCGAGATTTTTGATTGAGAGCATTCTGTGTTTGTTTTGCTGTTCGTGTGCAATATTAAAAATTCTTATGATTCTTTGGATTTCTTCAATATCTTGTCTTGTTTCCAACTTGTACACATTTTTTACCGGATCTGTGATAACTGACATAGCTGCGTTTAATTCTTGTTCTTTCATGGGGTAACTTTTCTCCTTACTCTTATATAAAGTTTTTTTAAATTCAAAAATTGCCATGTTTATTACGATTTGTTAAGAAATATTTACAAAGTATATAATTTTTATAACAAAACTTCATATATTACAGGATTAAAACAACCTTTGTAATCCGCTGTTCTTAAAGAAAATTAACAAAATTATTTATTTACCCTAATTTCTGTTATACTATCTTATGTATGGGGAAGTCATGAGAGAAAGAATACTCCTTTTAACAATAGTGGCATTTTTAAGTATTTTTCTATACGTATTCCAATACCACGTTAACACAGGAATAGGTTTTGTAATCCTGTGCGCATTTATGGTCGTATACGGAACTTATATGAATCTTGCTACAAAGCATAAAAAACGTAAACTTGAAAAACAACCGCTTGTTATAAACGAAAATTACAAACCTTTTATTTCTGTTTTAATCCCCGCGCACAATGAAGAAGGAGTTATAACCCATACTGTAGAAAATATACTTAATCTTGATTATGAGAATTTTGAAATAATTGTTATTGATGACAGAAGTACTGACAGAACCCCGCTTGTAATTAAACAGCTTGAAGAAAAATACCCTAAAGTATACGCACTTATCAGACCGCATAACGCCTACCCCGGGAAATCAGCGGTATTAAATGACGCATTAAAACTTGCAAAGGGTGAGGCAGTTCTTGTGTTTGACGCTGATGCAACAGTTGAAAGCGACTTTCTTAAAAAACTCCTACCCGAACTTGAACCGGCTGATGTCGGAGCAGTACAGGCAAGAAAAGTTATCAGAAACAAAGATGTGAATTTTCTTACAAGATGCCAGAACAATGAATATACATTTGACTGTAATATACAGACGGGCAGAGATTCCGTTAAAGGTGCAGTTGAATTGAGAGGTAACGGCGAACTTATTAAACGTGTTGCCCTTGATGACATAGGCGGTTGGAATAATGACACAATTACAGATGATTTAGATATGTCTACAAGGCTGCATATAAAAGGATGGGATGTCCGTTTCTGCGCGGATGCAATTGTTTATGAAGAAGGGGTTATTTACCTTATCCCGCTTTACAGACAGCGCAGAAGATGGTTGGAAGGCAGTATCAGAAGATATCTTGAATATTTTTGGGATGCGTTTAATTCTAAAAAAATGTCGCTTAAAGCACAAACTGATATGTTCATATTCATTTTACAGTTTATAATGCCATTGTGGTTTCTGCTTGAAGTTTTATTCAGAACAATAAAATTTCTCATGGGCAAAGTCGGACCTAATGAATTTTTATCATCAGGAGTTATTGCAGTTGTAATGGCTATAGGTTTTTTCTGTGCTATAAGATACAGTTTAAGACGATATGACAACCTTCCAAGACTCAGAGCTGCAAAAGAGGCTTGCGAAACAACCGTTTATATGTTAATAATATGGTTTCCGATGGTATTATTTATTCTCGGAAAAATTGTGTTCCTTAAAAAAGATATGAAGTGGGGCAAAACTACTCACGGATTGATTATGGAAAAGGAACGTTCAATATTATCAAAGTTAAAAAAGATAAAAAAAGAATTGCAAGAGGTATAGAAAATGTTAACATCAGTAAAAGACAAAATAAGAACAATCCCTGATTACCCCAAGAAAGGTATCCTGTTTTTTGATATAACAACAGCAATAAAAGATGCCGAAACATTAAATAAGATGATAGATTTCCTGTATAACACATTTAAAGACAAGAATATTGACTATGTTGCAGGTATTGAATCACGCGGCTTTATTTTCGGCGCGCCGCTTGCTTGTAAACTTAATGCAGGATTTATTCCGGTAAGAAAACCTAATAAACTTCCTGCAAAAACGATAAGTGAGAGTTATGAACTTGAATACGGTACAGACTCAATTGAAATTCATGAAGATGCAATAGAGCCCGGGAAAAGAGTTCTGGTCGTTGATGATTTGCTTGCCACAGGCGGAACAGCGGCAGCAGCTTGTAAACTCCTAAAAAAAGTTGGCAGCGAAGTAGTTTCAGCCGCTTTCATAATTGAACTGGACGAACTTAACGGCAGAAAAAAAATTGAAGACACCGGTATAGAAGTTGTATCCATGCTTAAATTTTAGAATGGGGAATTAATAAAATGAAAAGAGCAATTATTGTAGTTATTGACTCTATGGGTATCGGCGCAATGCCTGATTGCAAAGAGTTTGGGGATATTCCTGAATGCAATACCCTGAAAAATGTGTGTAAAGCAAACGGCGGACTTAAACTTCCGGTTATGGAAAGTTTAGGGCTGGGAAACCTTTGTGATTTAGAAGGAGTTAAGCCGGTAAGTAATCCGCTCGCAACAACTGTTGTTTTAAAAGAAGAATCAAAGGGTAAAGATACAACAACAGGACACTGGGAAATAGCGGGACTTGTTTCGGAAAAGAAATTTGAAACATTCCCTGACGGATTTCCGAAAGAACTTATTGATGAATTTATAAAGAGAACAAACTGCGGCGGGATACTGGCTAATATTCCGGCAAGCGGCACTGTTATTATTGAACAGCTAAACGAAGAACATCATAAAACCGGATATCCGATTGTATACACAAGTGCTGACAGTGTATTTCAAATCGCAGTTGACACTGATTTAATTCCGCTTGATACACTTTACGAATGGTGCAGAATTGCCAGAAAAACACTGGATGATATGGGATTTTTTGTTGCAAGAGTAATAGCACGCCCGTATAAAGTTATTGACGGCAAACCAACAAGAATTTCCGGTGACAGACGTGATTATTCAATGGTTCCGCCATCCGATACTATACTCAATAAAGTAAAAAAACTCGGAGCCGGGGTTATCGGTATCGGAAAGATTGAAGATATTTTTGCAAAATCCGGAATTACCCATGCTATTCATACAGGTTCTAATAAAGAAGGGCTTGAATTAACTTTAAAAGCAGTTAAAAATGAACTGGAACTTGATAAAATAGCTTATCCCGATACAAAAATTACAAATAAAGATATTGAAATAATTTTCACTAACCTTGTAGATACAGATATGCTTTTCGGACACAGAAATGACTACAAGGGTTATGGCAAAGCTCTTGAAGAAATTGATGCTTATTTAGGCGAAATAATAAAAGAGTTAAAAGATGATGATTTATTAATAATTACAGCAGACCACGGATGTGACCCGACAGTTCCGGGTACCGACCATACAAGAGAAAAAGTACCTGTTTTAATGTACAAAAAAGGGATACATCCGGTCAATTTCGGCGAAATGACAGGATTTAAATTCATAGCCTTATCTACAGTACTTCATCTATTGTAATTTTGTTTTGAGTTTTTTATAATATAGTTGGTCAAAAATGACCGGATGTAAAAATCAATAAAGGAGAAAAAAATGAACGTAAAAATTAATGATTCTTGTATAGGCTGCGGCGCTTGCGAATCAATTTGCGATGCAGTATTCAGCGTAGAAGATGTAGCAAAAGTTAATGAAGACGGTATTGCAGGAAACGAAGATGCTGTTAAAGAAGCAGCAGATTCTTGCCCGGTTTCAGCTATCGAAGTTGAATAGTTTATAAAAACTAATTATTGAAAGCCTGTTTTCTATTTTATAGAAACAGGCTTTTTAATTGTATTTGCATGGATTGAAATGTTATAAAACAAGATGTATAATGTATATAAGAGGTGTTAATTATGAATAAATTAACAATCCTGATGTGTCTAATAAGTTTTGGTCTTAGCTGTTTTCTAACCGCATGTGTTAATACTACACAAAACGGTAATAATGTGCTGCAATACCACAGGAAATTTAGCAATTTAAATGAATCACAGCCCAAAGAGCCGACGGGGGTTATTGATTTATCTGACGGTACCAAGGTGGATTTCAGTACAATGCCAAATTCCACAAATTTTGGTATAAAATAAAAATATGAGTTTAGAAAACAGACGCCTGTGCGCAAGACTTATTAATGATGTACTTTCGGGCAAACGAATTACAAGAGAGGCTTTGTTAAGGTTTCCAAAAGGAGACCATGATAAGAGTGTTATTGCAGCTTACCATGCTTTAATTTATTATGAAGCTGATGAGGATTTGCGTAAAAAAGATGATGAATACAGAGAAGAGCAAGATTTATATCTAAAATCTATTGCCGATATTTTAATAAGCGGCAAACAGCTCCCCGTTAATATCATAAATAACTATGAACAATTTTATCCCGGCACTGTTTTACCTGAAAAAAAGGGATTTAAAGGCTGGTTTAAATCCCTTTTAAGATTTATAACATAGTTTTTTACACAGTAACAGACAAACTTTCTTCAATATACTTAGCGGCATAAACAGCACTTACCGCACCGTCTGAAACGGCAGTAATAACCTGTCTTAATGGTGTATTTCTTATATCTCCTGCCGCAAATACACCGCCAACCGAAGACATCATACGTTCATCAGTCAGTATAAACCCGTATTTATCCTGCTCTAATTGCCCGTTAATAAGTTCCGTATTGGGTACCACGCCGATAAACGGAAAAATACCGTCTGTTTTTAAATCAGTTACTTCTTCTGTTTTAACATTCTTAATAACTAAATTTTCAACTTTTTCACCACCCTGAACTTCAAGCGGAACCGTATCATATATAAACTCTATTTTTTCGTTTGACTTTGCACGATTTACAAGAATTTTATCCGCTCTTAATGTATCACGCCTGTGGATAATATAAACCTTTTTTGCAAATTTAGTAAGATA
>CASELB010000153.1 GCA_949288685.1 uncultured bacterium | reverse complement strand
TGCTGTTTAACGCGAGTGAGCAAGATGTTTCAGAATCTTCTGCAGGACTTGATTTAGACCCTGAAACGGTCTTGGATTATTCGGGGTGTCGAAAAATTCAACATTTCCCGACACCTTACGGGTTCCGCTTTGCTCCACCCTACCGAAAATCCGCAAGTTCAGGGTGACAATACACTTTACCATGTCGTCCTGAATTTATTTCAGGACCTAACCCAAACCTAGTACGAGATTCCGAACCAAGTTCGGAATGACATGAAAAAGACATGCAGCATTGCAGGTTGGGCATCCCTGCCGGCAAAAACAATAGAATGCTGAAACGATGCGGGTGAGACCCTGAATCTCTTGGTTGCTCGCGATAAACAAACAGCGTTGCGTGTTGAAAACTCAACGTTTCCAACACTCCAGCATCCGCTCGCAATCCGTAAATTCAGGGTGTCAGGGGTAAATGACATTAAAGTAGCTATTCAGGCTCTTATACAAGTACAAACAATGCAAGGTGCAATAAATTGCACCATACTGAAACTTTTATTTACCCCGATTTGCCCCTATCTACCCCTTCAGAGTGGCAGCACGCTCTATCATGTCATTCTGAACTTTACCGAAAAACACAAGTAATAATTCTCCCCTGACAGAGCAGATGGAAAATCGAAAACTTTTATATTAAAATACTATAAACGAGGGGGATTATAAGAAAATGAAAAAACTCTTTATATTTCTGTTTTTTGTATTTATTGTTAATCCAGTATTAGCAGGTGATTATACAGTACATAAACTTGATAATGGTCAGACAGTAGTAATACAGGAGGAGCATAATAATCCTATAGTAACAATTGATACGTGGATAAGAACCGGGTCAATTGATGAGAATGACAACAACAGCGGAGTTTCCCATTTTCTTGAACACCTGTTTTTTAAAGGTACCAAGGCGCATCCGACCGGAGAATTTGATAAACTTTTAGAATCAAAGGGTGCAGTAATTAATGCTGCAACAAGCAAAGATTTTACACATTATTATATTGTTATTCCGTCAAAGTTTTTTGACTTGGCGCTTTCACTGCATGCAGATATGCTCTTAAACCCTCAAATTCCGAGAAAGGAACTGGAGAAGGAGCGGAAAGTTGTATTAGAAGAGATATCAAAGAACGAGAATGACCCTGACAGAAAACTATACAGAAATCTTACAACAATGATGTATACCGAACATCCGTATAAACGCGAGGTTATCGGCTCATCAAAAATTATTGAAACAATAAGACGTGAAGAGATTTTAGAATACTACAACACGCATTATGCTCCGTCAAATATGGTTACTGTTATTGTGGGGGATGTTAATACAGATGATGTATTAAAGAAAATTTCCCAAAATTTCAGTTCAGAGCCGCGAAAACTGCAAAAAAGCACCTTTAAACGTGAAAAGACTTTAACGGAGAAGAAAACACATACTGAAAAAGCAGATGTAAATTCAGGATATATGCTAATAGGTTTTAGAGGGGTGCCTATTGAAGATAATGATACCTACGCACTGGATGTTCTTGCAACAATACTGGGAGACGGCAGGAGTTCACGGCTATATCAATCAGTAAAAGAAAATAAACAACTGGCGTATTCAATTGGTGCATCTAATTCTTCTTTACGTGATGACGGTATTTTTTATGTAAGCGCACAATTTACGCCCGGGAATGTTAAAAAGGTTGAAAACGCTGTATTTTCAGAAATTGAACAGATAAAAAAATACGGTGTTACTGATAAAGAATTGAATATCTGCAAAAATATAATTGAAAAAGATACATATTATTCAAGAGAATCTGTTTCAAATATTGCAACAGGGATAGGCTATACATTAACATTAACTGATAATCCGGATTATTACAGAGATTATCTTGCAAATATTGCAAAAGTTACCACTGAAGATATTAAACGGGTTGCAAACAAGTACCTTGCAGAGAGTAAGGCTGCTGTATCAATATTATTACCCAATGATAAAAACGAAGTAAAAACATCCTGTATAACGCCTTTAAAAGCCCCTGTATTAAGCGATGAAAACGGCAGTTATAAGAAGTATACCCTTG
>CASELB010000152.1 GCA_949288685.1 uncultured bacterium | reverse complement strand
GGGAATGCCTCCCGTTTGCACCACGAAAGGAGAACAACAAAATGGCAAAAAAAGTAGTAGGAAAAATTAAACTGCAAATTGAAGCAGGTAAAGCTAACCCGTCACCACCGGTAGGTCCGGCTCTGGGTCAGCATGGTGTAAATATCATGGATTTCTGTAAGCAGTTCAATGCTAAAACAGAATCTCAAGCAGGTTACATTATTCCTGTTGTAATTGATGTTTATGAAGACAGAAGTTTTACTTTTGTTACAAAATCACCTCCGGCTCCTGTTTTGATAAAGAAAGCAATCAACCTGTCAAAAGGTTCTGCTGCACCTAACAAACAAAAAGTCGGTGAAATTACCCGCGCGCAACTGGAAGAAATCGCTAAAATCAAAATGAACGATTTGAACGCTACATCTATGGAAGCAGCCGTTAAAATGATTAAAGGTTCTTGCAGAGCTATGGGTGTTACAGTTAAAGAAGAAGCGTAAGTAAAATATGGAAGGACTTTTGTCCGCTAATACCATGAAAGGAATTTTAAAATGTCAAAATTAACTAAAAAACAAAAAAAAGTTATGGAAATGTTAGAAGGGTTTGAACAACCGACTACTTCTACTCAAGCCATAGCTAAATTACAAGAAATATCAAAAGAACTTTCCAAGTTTAACGAAACGGTTGAATGCCACATGAGACTTGGTATTGAAGTAAAACACGCTGACCAGCAGGTACGTTCTACTGTTGTACTTCCTGCAGGACTTGGTAAGGAAGTTCGTGTTTGCGTTATTGCGAAGGGCGCAAAAGTTTCAGAAGCAAAAGAAGCCGGTGCTGAATTTGCAGGTACTGAAGATATCATTGAAAAAATCAGCGGCGGCTGGTTTGAATTTGATACTCTTATTGCAACTCCTGACTGTATGGGTATGTTAGGTAAATTAGGTAAGGTATTAGGTCCTAAAGGCTTGATGCCGAACCCGAAAACCGGTACAGTTACTCTTGATATAGCAAAAGCTGTTAAAGATGCTAAAGCAGGTAAAGTTGAATTCCGTGCAGACAAACAAGGTATGATTCACTGTCCTATCGGTAAAATTCAATTTTCACATGAAGACCTTGTTAAGAACTTTGCAACTCTTGCTGATGCTGTTTTGAGAGCAAAACCGTCTTCCGCTAAGGGAACTTATGTTAAGTCTGCTTACCTTACAACTACAATGGGACCGGGACTTAAACTTGATACTAAGAACCTTGCAAGTGAAGTTAAGGAACTTCTTGGTTAGTAAGAATAATGTATTGCAAAGGGCGGGGAGTTTTCTTCCCGCTTTTTGTTTTGTGCGTTTTTTGGTGCAAACTTGATATGAAGGGATGTCAAGCTATTTCCCTCTTGAATTTAGTGTGTGTTCGTCATACACTTATTATAAGTATTTAATAAGATTTTGCGAGGTATATATGAAACGAGTTTTACTTTGTATTATGGATGGCTGGGGGATTAGCAAAGGCGCAGAAAAATATGACGCGACTAAATTATCTCATCCGGTTAATGTTCCTAAACTTATAAAAGAATATCCGTCAACACAAATTCATGCTGATGGTGAATATGTCGGGCTGCCTGACGGGCAAATGGGAAATTCGGAAGTAGGGCACTTGAATATAGGTGCAGGAAGAGTTGTTTATCAGGATTTAACAAAGATAAACAGAAGTATAAAAGACGGTAGTTTCTTTAAAAATGAAAAGTTTTTAGCTGCAATAAATCATGCTAAGACTCATAATTCTGCACTTCATATTTACGGGCTTGTTTCAACCGGCGGCGTTCATTCCTCTCTGGAACATTTGGAAGCGTTAATAAAAATGGCTCATGATAACGGGCTTAAAAAAGTATATATTCACGCATTCCTTGACGGTCGTGACACTCCGCCTCAAAGTGCGTGCAAATTCCTTGAAATTATTGAAAATGAGCTTAAAGAATACAACCTGCCTCCTGTAGCATCTGTTGTGGGAAGATATTATATTATGGACAGAGATAACCGTTGGGACAGAGTGGAGAAAGGATATAATTGCCTTGTTTTGGGCGAGGGCGAAAAGGCATCTTCTGCTATAGAAGCGGTTAAAAAATCTTACGAGAAAGGTGTATTTGATGAGTTTGTTCTTCCTACAGCTATTGGTGGTGAAGAATCAAGAATTCATGACGACGACGCTATTATATTTATTAATTACAGACCCGACAGAGCGCGTGAAATTTCTAAAGCTATTAATTTCAAAGATTTTGACGGGTTTAACAGAAAGAAAGTTTTATCAAATATCTATTATGTCACAATGACCAGTTATGATGAGACTTTTACATTCCCTGTTGCCTTTGAAAAACAGCATTTAAATAATATACTCGGGGATGTTTTACAGGCAAATGGTGTAAAACAGTTTAGAACTGCGGAAACTGAAAAATATGCACACGTTACATTCTTTTTTAACGGCGGAGTCGAAGAGCCGCAAAAAGATGAAACGCGTGTACTTGTTCCCTCTCCGAAAGTTCCGACCTATGATATGCAGCCGGAGATGAGTGCGCCGGAAGTGTGCGAAAAAGTATTAGGAGCTATTGATAATCCTGAATACGGTTTTATTCTGGTTAATTTTGCAAATCCTGATATGGTCGGACATACCGGGGTTCTGGAAGCGGCGGAAAAGGCTTGTAAAACAGTTGATGAGTGCGTCGGCAAGATTGCGGATGAGTGTGTTAAAAAAGGTGTTACAATGTTGTTAACGGCTGATCATGGTAATGCGGAAGTTATGTTTGATGATTCAACCGGCAAGCCTCATACTGCTCATACAACTAACAAGGTTCCGTTTGTGGTGATAAATGCGGGCAAAGATATTAAACTTGCTGATGACGGTGCTCTTTGTAATATTGCACCTACCGTGTTAGAATTAATGGGTATAAAGCAGCCTGATGATATGGATTGCGGTTCTTTGATTAAACACTAATGCACAAGGAGAATTATGGCGGAAGTAAAGGGTTTAGATATAGATTTATCATTTAAAAAAAATAATGTTGATGAATTTTTCTTAAATCTGAGCGAAAATCCGAACGGATTTAAAAACAAGGATTTTCGCTATACTTTGAGCCTTATTTATCAAATAGTAGAGGATGAATTTGAAGGGATTTTCCTCGGCAAGAACTCGCCTGTCAGAAATACGGATTTTTATTTAATTAACGAAGGCGGCAAGTTTTCCTTCTTTGTTACCCCTACAAATAATTTTCAGTTTTATTTAAAATCAAAAGGTTCAATGTTCCGTTTTACGCCGAAAGAAGTTAACGGTGTAATCGGATATGTAATGCCGCTGGATATTGTTCTGGATTATTTCGGCAGTTTTGGTGAAATTGTAGATTTTGATGCAGTATCACAAACTTTTGTGTATTTTAACAAACTTACCCAGTATGTTATAAAACTTATTGAAAAACTTTATTTTATTCCGACAGTTGTTAAAACACGCGGCGGACAGATGTTTAAAATAGTTTATGAGCCTATAACAAATACTAAAGAATCGGCACGTATTTTAAACGAATTAGAAAAGCATCTCCCTGATAACATTTTTGTAGTTGGGGAAATGCCTAAAAATTTTGTAACAGACTTTGTGAGAAATTATTTAAATTATCTGGTTTACAAATTCTTAGGAATAAAGAGTTATAAGTTTAAAGATGTAAAATCAGGTCATTATATGCTGAAAAACCTTGAACAACGCTGCCTTTTAAAAGGACAGGATGTTGCGGAAAATATAGCACAATGGTTTGATGAGCTTTATCTGGGTAAATATGATTTAATCCCGTTCTTTAAAATTGAAAAGGTTAATGACACGGACTTTGAATTAAAAGTACATATTAAAAATCGTAAGAATGATGAAAGTATTTTAATTGATAAATTGTACACGGAAGATACGGTGTGGGGAATACAAACATCTGATATCGGCAGAATTGTGGAAAAACAATTGAATTATGCGCTCAGATATATGCCGGAATTAGAGGAGTTGTTTGAAGATGAGGATAATTTATCACTAAAGCTAAATCTTAATGAAGTTTATAAGATTATTGCCCAAACTTCTTATTATCTTCAAAAAGCGCATATTGATGTTATTCTCCCGCCTGAATTGAAGAATATAATTATCCCTCGGGCGTCAATTAATGCAAAAGTTAAAGCAAAGCGTTCCGAGGAGTTGATGAATATATTTAATACGGTATCGTCCGGTGCAATCTCTCTTGATGATATTCTGGAGTTTTCTTATGAAATAGTTATTGGTGATGAGAAAATTAGTGTAGAAGATTTTAAGAAGATAATTGAGAAGAATACAGGACTTATAAAATACAAAAATAAGTATGTGTTAATTGATCCTGAGGAAGGACAAAAACTTTGCGAGAAGATAGCTACTGCAAATCATAAAACAATGACACGTCTTGAATTGTTACACGCTTCAATGTCGGGAAAAGTCCAGGATTATGAATTTAATTATGATGAAGCGTATGCAAATGTTTTAAAAGATTTCCAAAAACCTGTAGAGGTTACTCCTCCGGAGGGGCTACACGGCACATTAAGATTTTACCAGAATACCGGCTTAAAATGGCTCTGGACAAATGTAAGCAAAGGCTTTGGCTGCTGTATGGCTGATGACATGGGACTTGGTAAAACTATTCAGGTAATTGCTCTTATACTTAAATTGAAAGAAGAGTCAAAAATAAAGAAACCGGTTTTGGTTATATGTCCGACCACGCTTATGGGGAACTGGATAAAAGAGTTGCAGCAATTTGCACCGGAGCTTACAGCCAAAATGTATCACGGACTTGACAGGAAACCCGAGTTTGATGCGGATGTAATTCTTACGACGTATGCTATTATGCGGATTGATGTCGAAGAGATGAAAAAACATACGTGGGGAATGGTTATTGTTGATGAGGCTCAAAATATTAAAAATCCGGATACAGCACAAACTGTTGCAATTAAATCGCTTAAATCCGATATTAAAATAGCAATGACAGGTACGCCTGTAGAAAACAGATTAACAGAGCTGTGGAGTATTTTTGATTTCTTAAATAAAGGATATTTAGGTACATTAAAAGAATTCCAGAAGAGTTATGCTGTACCAATAGAAAAGTTTAAAGAAAAATCAAGAGCGGCTAAACTCAAAATGTCAGTAAGTCCGTTTGTGCTGCGGCGTTTAAAAACCGATAAGTCAGTAATTTCCGACCTGCCGGAAAAACTTGTAATAAATGATTACTGTTACTTATCAAAAGCGCAGTCTATATTGTATGAAAAAACACTTAATGAAATGATGACAAAAATCAGCGGATTTACAGGTGTAAGCAGACGGGGTAATATTTTTAAACTTATAACAGCGCTGAAACAAATTTGTAACCACCCGTATCAATTTATTAAAGCGGGCGAGTTTAATAAAGAGATGAGCGGTAAGGCGGAGAAGTGTGTTGACCTTGTAAGTAATATTCTCGACAACAATGAAAAAACGCTTATTTTTACCCAGTATAAAGAAATGGGTGAAATATTGACCAAAATTCTTTATGATGAATTCAACCGTGAGCCGTTATTCTTCCACGGGTCATTAACAGTTCCGCAGAGAGAATCTTTAATTGAGGACTTCCAGAATAACAAAGATACAAAAGTTATGATTCTTTCCCTGAAAGCTGGCGGAACAGGGCTGAACCTTACCAGTGCAACAAATGTTATTCACTATGACCTCTGGTGGAACCCTGCCGTTGAAGATCAGGCAACCGACCGGACGTATCGTATAGGGCAGACAAATAATG
>CASELB010000151.1 GCA_949288685.1 uncultured bacterium | reverse complement strand
CTTCGCCTGTAATATTTCCGCCAATTTCCGCTATGAACTTTCTGTAATTGTCTTTTGAAAATTCTATTCCGGGGATTTTATTAATATCATTGATAAACGGGCTGTTTTCTTCAAGTTTTACTCCTGGAATCATATTGAACAATGTATTTAGTGACGCGTTGCCGATTGCGCCAAGAGGAGTTTTAATTTTCTTTGAAAGCAGTCCGAATACATACATGTGCGCATTTGAAGTGGTGAGATTGTAGTTTCCTTTCATGTAAAGGTTTAGATTTTCTCCCTTTGTCGAAATTTTAATATCCTCTGCAATTCCGTTATTAAGTTTTATACTGCCGAAAATGTTTGAAAATTCGCCTGTTTTTAGCGGCGTTATTATATCGATGATACTGTTTATTGATAAATCTGATAATCCGCCTTTTATAAGGTTTCTGGCTCTTAGCAGATATTCAAGCGAACCGAGTTTTGGCATTCTGCCGTCCGCAACATTAAAAGTGCCGTTTCCTTGCAGTGTTGACATACAACTTTCATGGCTTGAGCCGTTACAGCTTAATGAGGCTGTTCCGGTAAGTGAACCGTACATCTGGTTTGAAAGGTCAAAAAGCATTTCAGACAGATTGTTTGCATCAATATCTTCCGCATTTATTAGCAGGGAAGTTTTATTGTTTAAGAAATTATAAGAAAAATCGCCGCTTAGTTTTCCGTTTGCTATATCTGCATTGTAATCATTTAACAGAAAATTCATTTTATCAGTCAGAGAAATAACGGTTTTCAGGTTTTTTGCGGAGATGCCTTTGATTAGTATATCGTCAGCCGTAAGGTCAAGTTTTTCAATAATTAAAGCGGTTAAATCCATATAAGGCTTATTTTGTGTATTATCCTGTACCGGTTTATTGATTTCTAACTGTTTTATATCGGTTATTGCTGCATTTATGTCCAGTTTTTTGAAATGGAGCAGTCCGTTTCGTATGCGAAATGGCGGTTTTAGCCTGTTATCAGCTTCTGCTTCCAGATTTATTCCGTTTGAAAAAATCTCTCCTTTAGTACTGATTTTTATTGTTTCAGGCAGAAATTTAAGTGAAATATCTTTAACAATGGTTTGAAGTAACGGAACATTGATATCAAAAATATGGAAATCCCCTGTAATTTTTAAATCATACAGTCTGCCGTTGATTTTGAGGTCAGAAGTAAATAAACCTTGTTTTATGTTGGGTTTTTTAAATATTACATTAAAAATCCGGGCATCTGCAGGATTTTCGGTTTTGATAATCAAGTTATTAAAATGCGGTTCGTTGTTTATAAGTTTTATTCCGCCTTTTATTTTTAAGAAATTAATTATACTTGAACGGTTATTTTGTGATAAAACGGATTTATTATAGGCAAAATTATTTATTTGAACGGAATTATTTTTTGAAATATCACCGTCAAAATCTATAATTGTTTCATTCTCGCTGTCTCCGATTGTTGCACCCAGATAATAAACGCTGGCTTTTTCACCTATTTTAGCGTTTGCGGAAATATTATATAAATCAGGATATCCCTTTATTTGGGCAGAGTATATGATATCGCCTTTTATTTTTAAAGGATACATCATATTTTTGTTTATATATTTGTCAATGAAGGATTGTTTGGGAACGGAATTAAAATAAATATTTAAGTACGGGCGCTTGTAAATATTACTTATATTTCCGTCTGTAAAAATCGGCATATCATCGGCTAAAGTGTTGATTTTGTTAAAGTATACCTGATTGTTTTTTAATTCGATGCTTCCGTTAATGATTTTTAGCGGCATATCAAACGGTAAGTAGCGGGCTTCCACATCATTTAAGAGAATGCCGGTGTACGGATGATTGTTCACAATCTTAAAATCAATATCTGTTTTCCCTGTTTTAAAATCAAGCTGTCTTAAAAGTGTTTTGGTTTCTTCTGGTATAAGATAAAATTCTCTTATTAGGTTTATTGTTGATAAATTTGCGTTATCAAGTTTTATATTTGCATTAATATTTTGATTTTTTCTTCCTATATGCGTAATTTTTGCATTTGTCGAAAACGGATTTTTTGTTATAGTTCCTTTCACATTGTTAATTGTGCAGCTCCCGTTTTTGACGTTAATAGTTCCTGAATTTAGAGATATTGGAGCGTTGGGGTTAGATTTTGTTATTTTTGCATCAAGTATCAGTTTGTCAAATTCAATTTCATCGGCGGCACCTTTATAGGCGGCATTGTAGCTTATGTAGTTATCATCACTTAACCCTTTAAAAACAGAATGCCCCAGAATGTCTTTAAGATTTAGATTAGGGGAAGATGTTTTTATGTTTGCAATATTATTTTTTATACTTCCGTTGAGTGAAATTGTTGAGTTGTTTATTTGGGATTTTGTGCTCAGTGTAATATTTGTGCCGTCAAACCCGATATCTCCGTTAATGTTTGTTATCTCTATGTCTTTTATTCCTGCTGTTACATTTTTGAGTTTTAAATTCCCTTTTGCAAAAAGATTTTGGTTAAAGATAATTTGTTCAATATCGGGCACAATTCCTGAAAGAACGAGATTTACATCAGCGGCCCCGCTTAATTTGTCAGCCGGCGGAATAAGTTTTGCAATATCTTTAAGCATAGGTGATGATTTTATTGTGTTTAAGCCCTTTTGTAAATCAAAATTCGGGGTGCTGATGTTAACGTTTAAATTCCCGAACAGATCGCACGTTCCGGACAAAGTCACAGGATTGGCATCAAGAGAGCCTTTTGTCAGTTTAAACTCAACTTTTTGATTTTCAAATTCAAGAAATCCGTGAAGCCCTTTAAATACTAATCCTTTAATATCGTGAAAAGCTGCCTGTGCGTTTTGAAAATTCATACGACCGTAAACGTGGGGATTTGAGTGGTTGCCCTCTGCCGTAATATCGATATTTCCGTAACCGTCAATGTCCATTATCGGTACAGGACCTGTCTCAAAATACAAAATTTGATGCAGCGGGTCAACAACGGATTTTGCGGTGGAAAGATTTACATTGGGAGTACTTTTTATTTCCATTTTGGAATATTTACTGCCGTAAAGTTTTGTATTTCCGTTAACAGTTACTTTTTCATTCCCGCCCGCGCCTGCTGTAACGTTGTAAAATACAGTTTTGTTTTTAAAATCAAGATTTATTGATGCTTTAATTTTATCTTCAGGAATCGGCTTAATTATGTATCCGTTATTTACGGTAACAGAACCTTCAATATCCGGTTCGGGAATTCTGCCTGAAACCGTAATATGTCCGTTTACATCCGCATAGAGCGGATATTTTTTAAGATACAGCAGATTTATATCAGGCGTATTTAATGCGGGCAGCATTTTTATTAACAGGTTGCTGCGGGTATTTTTAATTGTTGTATCTGTCTCAATGTGCGGGTGTTTTGTTGCCGCTCCTTCGATTTTTAAATCAGAAGAAATATCAATCCCTTTTGCTGTAAGTTTTGTTTTGCGTAGTGCAATTTCTTCTTCCGTAATATTAAATTCCCCGGTATAAACAATGTTATCCGGCAGAATGATTGATTTAAAATCTTCTTTATATAGAACATTGATACCGTCCAGTGATAGCTTAAAATTATTATCTTTAGCATCAATATTAATAACTCCGCCGGTTGAAATTATATCTGAGGGCAGGTGTTTATTGAAATAGCTAAAGAAAGGTGCAAGGTTGAAATCTTTTACAGTAAGCGT
>CASELB010000150.1 GCA_949288685.1 uncultured bacterium | reverse complement strand
TTTGTCAGATTTTGCTTTAGACCCTGAAACCGCCTCGCGATAAACGGATACGGCTTCGCCTTACATCCTCTGCCCGGCTTGTTCAGGACGACATGGTTTTTTGTCTGATTTTGCTTGAGACCCTGAAACCAAACATTTACCCCGCAAGAGTTGCGTGTTCTGTCCTGTCAACATTATTCAGGTGTTTCCCTTGTTTGACGTCAGCGCATAATTTAAACGCCAATCGCTTATTCCCCGGGAATTTCCTTCTTTGCCCCCGCGGGCTGTGAATTACCTTTGTGTTTATTATAATCGGAAATTCTGAATAATGCAAATAAAAAATTGATTATCGTGCAAGCCCTTTGTATACGTTTTCTATTTGTGCAATTAAACCTTTTTCTGCAGAAATATCTATATCGTATTTTTGCAGCTCTACTATTTCAACCAGTTTTTTCTTGAAAAGGTATAATAAAAGTATACATGGTGTTTCTGTTCTTTCAAGAATAGTTATAGAGTTTGTTAACACCTGCAGCGCTGCTTGATAATTCTCTTGAGTCGAGTTTAAGTCTGCAATTAAATAATTTGCAAGGTGCGTTATAAAAAATAAAGAATTATTTTTGCCGCGGCTTAAGACGTTATTATAAATATGTCCCGCTTTTTCTTCTCCGCCAAGAGACTTATATGCATAACCGATTAATAAATCTCCGAGTAATATATATGGTGTTTTGGACTCTTCTGCGGCTGTGCGTTTGTAATCGTAAATATTTGCCGCAAATATTTCATAATCACCTTTAAATCCTATGAATGCGTTTGCAAGTTTAGATAATAGTGTATAATATTCGTCTTCGTTTACGGTTGTGATTTCTTCAACCGGTTCACCTTTTAAAAACTTACAAACCGTTTCCAATACCGGCATTGATTGAGGCAGACGTCCTGTTGCGGTTTCAATTTTTGTGGTGTATTTTTCAAGATTCAGGCTGCCTGTAAGTATTAAAGATATTAAATAATAGACCAGGCTATCAAGTATATGTGCAAAAAATTGTTCTTCCGTAAATACTTCCGGTTTTAATTTAGTTATTTTCTCATGGGTTAAAACGGCAAGTAAATCGCTGCTTACCGTAATACATTTGTCATATAGACCAAGATAGAAATAGATTTCCAGACTGACGAGTGACAGTGAAAATATTTTGTAGTTTATTTCTCCCGATTTATCAACAAGTGAACGATATTCGCTTCGCTCGAGTATGTTTTGTAAAAGTGTTACCGTGTTGGTGTAGTTTGAAGTTAACAGTCCGCCTTGCAGCATCATATTAGATAGTATGACGATTTTTTCGGTGTCATTTGTTTTGACGGCTTTTTGTAAAAGATTTTCGGCAATCGGGTAAATCCTTTCAGGTGCGTATCTGTACAAAAGCTGGGTTAAGTTGTTGTAAAAATCTGATTGATACTCTGAAAGTTCTTCTTCCGGAATATCTTTTTCCAGTTCTTTTAGTAGTTTGAGAAGTTTGATACACATTTTTAAGTATGTATCATAGTCGCCGAATTGCAATGTTTTGATAGATAATTCGTAAAGTTTCGAGAATGCCATTGATGTGTCGTTTAAGTATTCAAGGCAGAGAACGGAACTGTAATTGCAGTTATTAGTGCCAAATACTTTAGTATTAAGGTTTGTTGCCAGATATTTTAGCACTTCCGGTTTTAGCGTAGTTTTAAAACTTTTTTTCAAATTTTCGTAGTTTTGTATATAAATTCTGTTGCCGTATATAGCTATAAATCCGCTGTTTTCCAGCTCTCTCAAACTATCAGGGTTGTTTAAGCCGAGTTTGTCAAGCGCTGATGTTTCTATTACGGGACCGAGAATATAGGAATAAGCGAGGACAAGCGATTTTGCCGTGTCTTTTGATATCCGTTTTAAACGTGTATTTATAAGGTGCTCAAGATTAAACGGAAGAATTACTGTTTTGGACTCTGTTACAACAGTCTTATCATTAAATGAAATTATAATTCCGCAGTCTTTTAAATAGTTTATGGCATTAACGCAATAGAGATATGAAGATCCTGCATTATCAATAATTTTTTTGTAGTAGAAGGTGTTTTTAAAGTCTTCGGATTCTACAAGCTGCCCTATAGCCTCTTCAATGTTCATTTGTCCTATAAATATTTCGGTGTAGTAATAGGAGTTTAAAAGTTCTGGCATAACTTTTTGCAGAGCGTAGCTTTTATAGTTTGTAATAATAAAAGATAATTTAGTCCTGTTAATTTTGCTAAAAACTTCTTCAAGTATATGTCTTGATGCGACATCAATATATTCAAAGTTTTCTATATAAATAACGGATTGCGGGATTGCTGTCAGAAATTGTAAAAAAGTTTCAATGTAAGCCAGTCTTGCGCTTTCGGCATTTGTAAAATCAGGAGGCGCAAGATTGATTATAGAAGAAATTAGCTTGTCATGTTTTGCATCCAGCGATAGTTTATTAATACTATTTTGATAGAGTTCGTTAATAAGTTCGTAAAAAAATCCCCACGGAGTCATGGACATATTTTCGGAGCATATAATTGTATAACACGGGGCTTTAGCGCGTACTATTTTTTCAACGGTTGCTGCAGGTAGTTCTCTTTCAGAATCTCCGCGAAGGGAAATTATGCGGTTGCCTGTTTGGAAGTTTATTTTTTGTAAGTATTCATAAATTTTTTCGGCGCCCATTTGTTCAAAATTGCAGCTTACTTTTATCCCTTCAATATTTTTCTTATAAAGTTCCTGTTCAAAATCAAGTTCTTTTTTTGTTACGATTTTTACTGCCGGAGATTTTAAATTAGCTGCATCTTCGGTATCGTTTTTATCCGGAATTATGTATTTTTCTGTATTTAAAGCATAGTAGGATATAACACTGCCTCCTCTTTCCGTTGAATAGAGGGTATCCATTGCGTATTCTTTGCGCAGGTAATTATAAATATACTGGTCTGCAGTAATTTGTAAGCCTTTGGCATCGCTGCTTTGTTCTGTATATAAATCCAGAAGTTTTACTTTTTCTGTATCTTCATTTAAGTCGAAAAATGTATTTAAATCTTTTTCTTCAACAGTGATACGGGCTTCTAAGGTAAACATAAGCTCTTTTTTAAGAGTTCTGTTAAGATTACAGAGTATATTTATGAGCTTTATTGCTGCCTTCATTGCTTTTTGCGCGGAAGTAAATTCTGATATTTCGTTTGAAAAATTAAGAATAAAAATATTTTCCGTATACATAATAAAATATGCTTTTTCTTCTTTTGCAAAATTAGAGAGCATATTTTTAAGTTTAAACAGAAATTTTGTTACCAGTTTTTTATTGCCGAGTGTTCTAGTGAGTTTTGTAATATTACTACAGTTCAATGTTAGCGCGGAAAATTTTTCATTTTCAGTCAAACGTTTTGCTGCACTTACAATAGTTGATTCCCCGCATTTAGAACATATTTTTTTTATTGTCGGGTTTAAAGTGCCGCAGTTTGAACATTTGCTAAGTATAACGTATCCGCAGTTATTACAAGTGCTTGATTCTGACAGGCTGCCGCAGCGCGGGCAGGCTAAAGCAAGCACTTTTTTGCAGTGCGGACAGACTGTTGATTTATCATCTATAACCTTTTTACACTTCGGACAAATCATTCCTTGATTATATCACAATTCTGTTTTTTTAATAAACCTTGTTCACTGATAAAAAAAGTAGTAACATAGTTACATGAGTATATTGGATTCCATAAATAAGGCGCTTGCACTGGTAAAGAAAGGGAAAACACTGCAGGCGGAAAAGATATATCTTAATTTGTTATCACTGTATCCTGATGATATCCGGGTCTTGCCGTTTTTGGGCTGGCTGTATATATCTACCGGCAGGTATAAAGAGGCAGTTGCCGCTTTTGAGAAAGTTAACAAAACCACAAAAGATATTAATGTTATTACGGGATTGGGGCTTGCATATTATTATTTGAACCGGTATAAAGAGGCTTATGAGAATCTGAGGATTGCTGCTGATTCAAATCCGTCGCTTGATATTCTTGAAAAACTTATAACCTGTGCGTGTGAAAAAACAAATAAACCGGAGACTGTTTTTTGTTATGCAAAAAAAATGCGCGAACTATATCCGGGCTCACCTAAAACATGGGAATCTTATATTCTTGCAGCACTGTGTGCAGGGCATCTGGAGGAGGCGGAAAATTATTGTGCGGAAATACTTGCCGCACATCCCGATTCTCCCGTAATTTATATAAGTGCGGGGCTTGTTCAGGAAGTTTTGTACTCAAATTATAAACTCGCCCTTGAATGTTACAAAAAATCCTATAGTATAAAACCTTCTCTGCCGGCTCTTTATAACATGGGACTTATGTATTCTGCATTAAAAGATTATGATAGTGCGGAAAAGGTGCTTTTAAAAGCAAGTGAAAAAGATTCTGAAACCCCGGGTTTAAATACTACGCTTTATCTTCTGTACGCAAAAAGAAAAGAGTTTCAAAAAGCGTACGCTTATTTTAAAAAAGCGGCTTTTAGTTACGGAAAAGGTGCGGAACTTGTTAACCTCTGGCATGGGGAAAATGCAGTTAATGAAACTTTGTACGTTTACGGTGATCAGGGAATAGGTGATATTATCATGTATTCCAGATATCTTAATTTTTTGCAGGATAAATTTAAAAAAGTTATTCTGGCTCTTCCGCAAACATTAATACCGCTTTTCAGAGAAAATTTTAAATCGTCGTTTTATCAGATTGTATCGCAGGATGAACCTGTTAAATATGATAAATCTACTTTTATCTCGTTTCTTCCGTATTATTTAAACATGGATTTCTATAAGGAAATCCCATTTGCAGACGGGTATATTAAAATAAATAATACCGAAAATAATCCTATAAATTCCGGCAGGCTAAATGTCGGGGTCGTCTGGGAAGCCGGAGGTACAGCACTGAGAGGTCCGTTAGACCGTACAATGAACCCGAGATTTCTTGAACCTCTTTTAAGTTTAGGCAATGTGAATTTTTATTCACTGCAGGTTAATGCTTCTATGAATGCGTGCAGTATGTATCCGAATCTGGTGGATTTAGGCAGCGGATTTGAAAATTTCCTCTATACGGCTGATGCGGTGAGCAGGCTGGATGCAGTCGTTACTATAGATACATCCGTCGCACATCTTGCGGGAGCAATGGGCAAAAAAGTGTTTATAATGCTGCCATACGTTTCTGATTGGAGATGGTTTGACGATGGCGGCAAGACAGGATGGTACAATAGTGCAGAAATCTTTGTTCAGCCGGTTGCAGGTGATTGGATAAGTGTAATGTCTGATGTAGTTGAGAAAGTTAAGACTCTGGCACATCAGTGTTAGCAGGTGTTTGCTCTTGTTCTTCCTTTTCTTGGATTTCTTCTGTTTTGTACTGCTTAAATTCTGTTTGATTTACCGGATGGATAGATTCATCCTGTTCTCCGAGTCTTTTATTTATGATTTTTTCAAACTCTACAAAAGTTTCGTGCCCTACAAGCTGTTCCATCATTGAACGCTTTTCATAAAAATCACCGCGTGCTTTCATTTGCTGGTCAATAGCGTCTCTGTAAAATGCGTCTGTTACCAGCAGAACATCTTTAGGTGAGTCTTGCGCGGCACGATAGTTTGCATACCTCTGCTGAACCATACGGCTTGTAAGGTCATAAATTTTTCTTGTTGTAAGGTAGTCATAGTAAGCGTTTACAATTTTTTGCTGCAAGTCGTCTACTTTTCTAACAAGTATAATCATATCGGCATCTCCGACTTTTGTGTACTTGTAATTAAGAGCTTTAGCGTCTTGAGACATAATTCCGAGGGTATTTCCCCCGATTAATGAGGCGCATGACAACAATGCATTACCGGTACCCGCACCTACAAGAGTTGACATTCCTGCAATTGTTTGCAAAACATTTTTTATTGCAGTATTTGTCGGCTTGTCTTTATCAGGATTAGAAAGTTTATAAAGCGCATATTTTACCGTATCACTTCTGGTTGCTGCGCCCTGCCATAATATTGAAAGGTCTGTCATCATTGTGTCATAATCCCCTTCAATTGATTGGGCAAATTCGTTGGACATACGCTTGATACTTAAGTCAGCGTATGTCATTCCCGGAGAATTAATATTACTATCCTCTTCTTTTTCTTTTGCTGTTGTGGTGTTTATTTTGACTTCATAATCTGCTTTAATTTCAGGGGTGTCGGTTGTTCCTACTCTGTATGCCGGCGGATGAAGCGTGTTTAAATCTTCATACTCGGAGGCAAAAGTAATTGTATTTACGGAAAAAATAATACTTAATATTAAAATCTTTTTCAACATGGATTATTTCCCCTTAAATAACGCGGAGTTAAAGTCATACTGGTATAATTCGAGCTTATCAACGGCTGTTTTGCCTGCAAGACGTTGAAGCTCGGTGTGGTATTTTTTTGCATCCTGTTCAAGTCTGTATTCTTCAATATACATATTATCGTACAGAGAAGAGGATAGAGAAATGTCCAGAATATCATTGCTTGCAATGGCTTTAGAATAATTTTTGCTATACAAAATCATTTTTGAGCGGGTTGTTTTAAGCTGGTTAAGAGTGTTTTTATAGTTATAGTATGAGGATATAATTTTGTCCTGCAGTTCTTCTACCAGACTGGCAAGTTGTATCAGCTCTGTATCTGTGAGCGGAACTTCCTGCGGCACATTTTTTTTGTTCAGTAATGATTGCGCAATTCTTCCTGCCGAAAAAGCTGCTGTCTGTACAGTGGGGTGCTGTCCCATTACGCTAGGAACAAAAGAAGCCCCCGATATGACGGCAGAAAGGGTCTTTGCCATAAAAGACGAGTGTATTCTTTTTTGACTATCAGGGCTTGCCAGTTTTTTTAATGCAAATTCAATGACAGGATTATTAGCTACGGTTCCGTGCCACAGAATTTCAAGGTCTGCCAAATCCTTTTTCCTCTGAGTATCTATAAGCATTTGCAGGGTTTCATCATCCTTTATTAAGAGGGAGCCGGAAATTTTTTTAGGTGTTGTATCGATGTTAACCTTTTCTTTGTGCTCAACCTGCAATACTACTTCATCACACCGCCCGTTATGAGGAAAGCAAGTTAAAACCAGTAGAATAACTATAAGTGCCCGTCTTTTCATAATAACCTTATACCATGCACAAAACGAAAAATCTAATCAGGATATCGGTGTAGGACTGAAAGAAGATGTTACGCCTGACTTGTTTCAGTCACTGATTAAAATTTCAACGCATAATGTAACAATTTGTAAAAATTAACAGTTTTGCACTAAAGATTTTCTAAAAACGACCGTAAATATGAATATAGAGATTTTAAGGTTTGGCATGGATAATATAATTTTTATACTTAATAAATTGAAATCGGGTATGAAATTGACCGGCGATATTTCGTTTCTTAAATCTTATGATGAGAACGGTAATTCTATTTTTGAAGATAGTGAAATTGAAAATCTAAAAGGTGATTTGCTTGAATTTGCTAAAAAAGACGGGAATTGGGATGATTTAAGTGATAAAGAAATTGCCGAATTTTATAATTCTCTGAAAACTAATAACAATGATGTAAAACGGGCGGATGATTATTCCGCACGGGTTGAACAAATTGCAGGCTGGATAAAAAATTCAGCAGGTCTTGTCTACAGCGTTGATGAAGAATTAAACCTTTATTCCGAATATATAAAACTCCCGGATTTTAGAAAGGAATATATAAATATAGTTGCGGAAAACCTTAAAAAGTTTGATAAATTGGGTGATTGTGCTTTTTTTATTGGCAAATTAAGCCGTAAATCGGAAGATACCGGTGAATATTATATTTCTGATGAAGAGGTGATGAAACAAACAGAAATTTTGAAGTCAGTGACTAAAATCCCTGCATTTTGTATTTCACCGTCAAACATTGATTTTTTAGAAAATATTGATGAATTGCCTGAAGAACGTGTAAATACTATTATTGATAAATATCAAAACCTTGGTTCGGAAGAAATTGCGTTATTATTGTCACTTGATGAAAAACAATTTGTAAGAAGCGAGCGGCTTTTAAAGTACCCGATAAACGGTTCTTTGTTTGAATTTCGTCCGGTGTTGGACTTTAGTGATGATAAAAAATTTGATGCAGTTCTCGGGTATTTGTCTGACGGTTGTACTTTTGCCGGATATGAAATGGAGGCTTTTCAATATATAGAGCTTGAAAAACTTGATATGATAAGACCTTATGTAACTTCTTCAAGATTTACGGCTCAGGAGTTGGTAGTGTTATCAGAACTTTCCGAAGTTGAATTCAGACGTGCCGAGAATGAACTTTTTGAATTAAAAGACAGAGAAGAGCAGCTAAGTGCGTCTCAGATTACGGCAATTATATCGCTGGAGCCATGGAAGTACCAAAATGCTAAAAAAATGTTAAGTAAAAACGTAACTTTCCCTGACGGAACGACACGTCAGTACAACGGTGATGAAGCGGCTGCATTTTCAGGTTTGAGTCATAAAGAGTTAAAAGAGGCGCTTGCACTTTATGATATTGAAGGGCGCGGCGGAACATTTAAACTGGAACCATCAGAAATTGCCGCATTAGTGGCTGTTAAAACGCCGGATATCAAAGAATTTATAAAAAAATATCCTAAATTTTTCTTTGTAAAAAACGACTATTTGAATGAGAGTGTTACATTAATAGCTCCTGATGTTACAGGCGATACGGAATATGTGTTTAACAGAGAAAAAGGTCTGGTGGAGACTACAAAGAAAATTACTTCTGATGGAAATTTAAAAAAGAAGATAGTAAGAAATACAGAAAAAAATATATATCAGGAAGTTAAGTATAAAGAAGTAGAGCATTATGACGGAGAAATCGTATATGAAGAGCTTTTGAAGTATTATGACTCTGCCGGAAATCTTATAAAGAGTGTCAGAATGAAAGAGAGTGATAATCCGGGAATTCCAAATATTTCTCTTACGGATACATCAGGAAAAACATTTCCCGTTCAATACGCCTCCGTTGATAAAAACAGCGGGGCAAATATTATATCTAAAAATTTTGTTTCGCCTGCGGGTACTAAGACGGAGTATTATTATGAATCTTCTCTTGATGGGCTTGAGGTTATAAATTATAAAATTACAGATAAAAACGGTAAAATTTTAATGGACCGGGAGCAAACTTTTCAAAAAACAGATGAGAATAATTTTGTTTCATCTATGAACGGAAAAGTTTATAAAATTAATTTTGACGGGGCAAAAATTACAATAGAGGACAATTCCTCAAACAAGAAAAATGTAATAGATTTAACCGGAAAAATACCGGAAAACGGGCGGGATACAGTTTTAAATATCCTTAAGCGCGTACCGGGTAACCAGCTTTTAATGATGACAAAGCTGCCGATAGAAAAAATAGAATATGATGCCTTTTCACTTGCCAATAACAATGCGTACTGGTCAGGTGAAGATAAAACAATATTTTTAAGTTTTCATCAATCGTCATCAGATTTTACACAATCGTTGTTTACTACATTTATGCATGAATACGGACATTTTCTGGATTGTGACCCTGCGACGGGCGAGTGCGAAACTGTGTCTAAAAATCAGGAGTTAATAAAAATTTATAATAAAGAATTGCAGGATTTTTTAGACGATACAACAACCCTCCAACAAGATTATATTCGTTATTTTATATATGAGAACGGGTTTTATAATCCGTCAGAGGAAAGAGCAGCGGAAACCAATATGCTATTGTATACTAATCCGAATGATTATTTGTCTGTCAGAGCACTGTATTATCAACAGTACTTCCCGCAGACGATAGCGAAAATAGCGGAATTGTTTGAACAGTTAGAAAGATAAATAATATAAACCTAAAGATTAATTAAAATATCCACCCTTTGGAGGTTATTCAACAACTGTAAAAATAATAGAATAACTTTGGAAAGGGGATATAGTGGAAATAGAAGTTATATCGGATACAAATCTTAAAAAGGTTATTAATGTAATAAGACCTGCAAAGTATAATAATGTATCTTACCGTTTTTGTGTAAGCGGAGATGCACTCCGTCTTGCTAATAAGCACAAAGAATCTATACCACATTATCTTCAAGCCATAATGAAAGACAGAAATAATGTTGATGCATACATTGGAATAGCGCACTCTTATAAAGCTATAGAAAATTATGAAAAAGCACTGCATTATTTTAAACTGGCAAATAGTAAAGAAACCCGATTTGAACTTTTGCTGGAAATAGGAATGTGCAATTTTGCTCTTTCCAGATATGAGGACGCTTTGCAGGATTTTATGTCTGCAATCAAATTGTCTCCGGATAATCTCGATGCACAAACCTGGCTCGCTTTGACCCATGAAGAACTTGAAGAGTATAGCATGGCTTTTCTTATCTATGACAATATGATTGAACGCCATCCTGAATACCTGAACGCGTATATAAATAAAGGAACGCTTGAGATGAGTATTGATCAGTATCAGGAAGCTACCGGTACATTTTCGCAGGTTATTAAAATAAATCCGGATTTCTATAAAGCATATTTCGGTATTGCACTTTGCTTTGATAAGTTGGGCATGTTTAATGATGCAAAGCGTTATTATACAAAGTTTATTAACCTTAAACCGCAAGCGGAAGTTGCAGATTTTGTGCGCGCAAGAATTAATAAAATTTCTGCATTAAAAAGACCCAGATATTCTCATCTGAGTCTTGTTAATTAGTCTCTCCTCGTGTTTCCGGTATTGTCCTCGTGTGTTTTGTTTTAAATTGCTCCTTATCAATAACGATTGTTTATTGCTCTTGTATATATATAAAGTATATCTGCAACTTTAAATTTCAGGACTTTATAAATCTGTTACAAAAGTTTACATCAAATTTAATTTAAAGGCTAGGTTGTTTTATAATATTGAAAAGACTTTTATTTATACGGGAGGCAAATAAATGAGGAGTAATTTAGGTGAAGTCATAACAGCAATGGTCACACCTATGGATGAGAAAGGGAATGTAGATTACGAGGCTCTGGAGAAACTTGCGGCATACCTTGCGGAGAATGGCAGTGATTCAATACTTGTTTGCGGAACAACCGGTGAATCTCCGACTCTTTCAAATGCTGAGAAACTGGAAATTTTATCAAGTGTAAAGCGTGCCGTGAATGATAAAGCAAAGGTTGTAATGGGTGCAGGTTCAAACTCTACAGATGCAACAATAAAATTTATAAAAGATGTTGAACGTGAAGAACTTGCAGATGCGCTGTTAACGGTTGTTCCTTATTATAACAAACCGTCTCAAGAGGGAATGTATGCCCATTTTGCGGCAATAGCAAAGGAAACTAACCTTCCTGTTGTTATGTATAATATTCCGTCCAGAACGGGGGTTAATATGCTTCCTGATACGGTGGCAAGGCTTGCTGGAGAGTTTGAAAATATAGTTGCACTTAAGCAAAGTTGTGCTGATATGGATATGATTTCGGAGTTGAAAATAAAATGCCCGAAAGACTTTGTAATTTATAGCGGGGATGACAGTCTTACACTTCCGATGATTTCAATAGGTGCAGACGGTGTAATCTCTGTTGCGTCACATTTGTTTGGCAAAGAAATAAAGTCTATGATAAGGAATTTTAAAACCGGTGAAATTGTAGCTGCAAAGAATATGCATATTACACTGTATCCGATTTTTAAAAAATTATTTTTTGCCCCTAATCCCGTACCTGTGAAGGCACTTCTGGAATATGCGGGTCTGATAACAGACGCAGTGCGCCTTCCTCTGGTTGCTCTTGGTGATAAAGAAAAAGAGCAGCTTATATCAGTGTATAAGTCGATTACTCTGTAGAGTATATTCAATTGTACTATTAAATTTAAAATGTTTTTGTTAAAATTCCATTGAGGAGTATAAGAAATGAAAAATAAAGTAAAATTGTTTTGGTTTATTGTGCTGGTAGTAATTACTGCCGTGTACTTTATTATAACCAAACCGACAAAATTAGGCTTAGACCTTGTAGGCGGTTCAAGACTGGTTCTTGAAGCTCAGACCACACAAACGATGCCCGTGATTACACAGGATATGATGAACAGTCTGCAATTTGCAATCGAAAACCGTGTTAATAAACTCGGTGTTGCAGAAACGGTTGTACAAAGACAGGGCGATAAAAGGCTTGTTGTAGAGATTCCTGATGTTACGGATTTAGACAAAGCAAAACAATTTATCGGAGAAACAGCCGAACTTGAATTTAAAAAACTTGCTATGGTTAACGGACAGATGGACTGGGTGTCAACAGGATTAACCGGTAAAGATTTAAATAAAGCAATGGTTAGCAGCAACCCTAATAATGGAGAATGGGTTGTATCGCTGGATTTTAATAATGAAGGCGCAAAAAAGTTTGCCGATTTGACAAGAGAGCTGGTCGGCAAACAGATGGCGATATTTTTTAACGGTGAATTACAGTCAGCGCCGAATGTAAATGAACCCATAACCGGCGGGCATGCACAAATTACCGGCGGCGGAAATGCAGGATTTGCGTATGAAGAAGCAAAACAAATGGTTGATTTGTTAAATGCCGGCGCGCTTCCTGTGCCTGCTAAAATTATTGAAGAAAATACGGTCGGACCTACACTGGGCGCTGATAGTATTGCACGTTCAAAGTTTGCCGGAATAATCGGTATCGGGCTTGTAATGTTGTTTATGGTTGCATACTACAGATTCCCCGGACTTATAGCTAATGTTGCTTTGTGTATATATGGTGTGATTTTATTTGCTCTCTTTAAGATTATACCGGTTACTCTTACACTTGCAGGTATCGCCGGGTTTATCCTGAGTATCGGTATGGCGGTTGATGCCAATATACTTATATTTGAGAGGACAAAAGAAGAATTGAAGGCGGGAAGAACGTTGTTCACAGCTATAAACTCAGGTTTTGACAGAGCGTTTACGAGTATTTTTGACTCAAACGTCACAACAATTATTTCGTGCATAATTTTGTATATGCTCGGTACAAGTATTGTAAAAGGGTTTGCGTTAACACTTGCTCTTGGTGTTGCGGTTTCAATGTTTACAGCAATAACCGTAACTAGAAACTTTATGCATCTCATATTTGATACGGGTGATTTAAAACATCCAGAGTGGTTCGGGCTTAAAAAATCCGATATAGGCGATGCTTATAAAGCAGTTGAAACCAAGCGCGAAAAAGCAAAATTCGGTATTTTGGACTAAATGAAGGGCAGGTTATAAATTATGAAATTAGATATTGTAAAAAATAAATTTTGGTTTTTATTACTATCCGTATTGTTACTGCTGCCGGGTATTGCTGCTATGATTTATTCATCTGTTACATACCCGACGCATACGCCTTTAAAAGTCGGCATTGACTATACAGGTGGTACAACATTACAATACGGGATTAACAGTACATCACCTAATGACAAATTAGGGGATTTGAGAGTAAAACTTCAAGCAAGCGGTATAGATAACCCGTATTTGCAGGTAATTAATGTTTCTGATGATAACCAGAAGGATGGACTTAAGTCTATTATTTCAATAAGAACTAAGTTTATTGAAGAAGGTTCAAAAGTTACAGATGAAATAACAAGTATAATGACTTCGGAATACGGAGGGGCTGAACTTTTACAGGTTTCATCAGTTGGTGCAACTCTGGGTAGTGAATTATTTAAAAATTCTCTTATTGCACTGTCTCTTGCTATACTCGGTATAATTTTTTACCTGACTGTAAGATTTCAGTTTGATTATG
Source organism: uncultured bacterium (assembly GCA_949288685.1). Lineage (GTDB taxonomy): Bacteria > Cyanobacteriota > Vampirovibrionia > Gastranaerophilales > Gastranaerophilaceae > CALUTH01. The sequence goes on along the minus strand of CASELB010000150.1, from coordinate 2,121 downwards.
CGCTGGCTGCAATACTCGGTCTGGTGCACGATGTATTATTTATTCTCGGTGTATTTTCTATACTGGGCTTATTCTGGGATGTACAAATTGACGGTTTGTTTATAACAGCCCTGCTTACGGTTATCGGGTTCTCTGTTCACGATACAATTGTTGTGTTTGATAGAGTTAGGGAAAATCTTAAATACTATTCCAAAAAGATGTCATTTGGTGAAATAGTTAACTTCTCTATACACCAGACACTTGCAAGAAGTATTAATACATCTTTAACAACTGTTTTGACCTTGCTGGCGCTTTACTTGTTCGGCGGGGTTACAACAAGAGATTTTGTACTTGCAATGATGCTCGGTATAATTATCGGTACTTATTCAAGTATTTTCTTCTGCGCATCACTTGTTGATTTGTGGAGAGAGGGCGCTAAGAAGAAACAGGCTGCTTAAATATTTGTTATTATATAAAAAGAGACTGTTTATAAAACAGTCTCTTTTTTATTCTGCCCTCTTGCCTATGATATTTGATGTGGGATAATAAAGTTGGAGGGCGGTAATGAATACCTTAGTTTATTCTATAGATAAAACCGAAAATCCTGAAACATTATATATAAATCTGACTAACGCATGCACAAATAACTGCGTTTTTTGCTTAAGAACGCAAAAAGACGATATCTGCGGTAAAGAAATGTGGCTCGAGAGTGAGAATATTACTCTTGAAGATATTATAGGCCAGTTTAAACAGTTTTCAGTTCCTAAATCTGTTTGTTTTTGCGGGTACGGAGAGCCGATGCTCAGATTGGAGCTTTTAAAAGCATTTGCTAAATATTTAAAAGAAAAATATCCGGATATATACATTAGAGTAAATACCAACGGGCATGCCTGTGCCGTTCATAAGCGCAATGTCCTTCCTGAATTAAAAGGGCTTGTTGATGAGTTTTCAGTAAGTTTAAACGGCTCGGATGAAGAAGAATACAACAGATTGTCCAAGCCAAGGATAAGTAATGCGTATGACGAGGTTAAAAACTTTATTAAAACCGCTTCTGATGAAGGTTTTAATGTTGTAGCAACTGTTGTTACACATTTTATGAGCGGAGTTCCCGATGTTGATAAATGTAAAAAAATAGCAGAGGAGCTTGGTGCAAAATTCAGAGCCAGAGAATTTATACCAAACGGATATTAATACTGGAAGGAATATAAATGCGAGTAAATAATATTACATGTTCACAATATAAATCACCTGAGTTTAAAGGGAAAATAGATATTATCCCGGGCGGTTTAAGCTATGAGCCTGCTAAATATTTAAGAAAATCGTATGAAGCAATATCAGAGTTAATTAAAGATAAACCATATAATCTTTATATCAGACAAAATTACAAGGAAAATACGGTTAGCGTAATTGCACAGAGAGAAAAAGATTTTATGAAAAACAGGGGAACAAGAACAGAAGGCGTTTTTTCCGCGGCGGATGATTTATATAAAGAGGCTGCGCTCGGAGCCGTTTGTACTTATGAGGATTTAACGCATAATACCTCTCAATCCTTTATGCAAAAATTTAAGAATCTGTTTTGTAAAACACAATTTAAGTTTAAATTAAAGAAAAATACCAGTTTATAAATAAAAGAAAGGACAGAAATAAAATGAACGCATTAGACAAAATTATGAAGCCGAAATCAATTGCAGTTATCGGCGCGTCAACAAAAGAACATACTATTGGTTCTGATTTGATGAAAAGATTACAAGAGTACAAATTTAATGGTAAAATTTATCCGGTTAACCCGAAAGGAGGGATTATTGAAGGCTTACAAGCGTATACTTCAGTTCTGGAAGTTCCGGGAGAAGTTGATTTAGCTATTATTGTAGTTAATTCAAAATTCGTTTTATCAACTCTTGACCAATGCCATGAGAAAGGGATCAAGGGGGTATGTATAATTACTGCCGGATTTAAAGAAACAGGTGCCGAAGGTGCTGAACTTGAAAAACAACTTGTTGCAAAACTTAAAGAATATGGCATGAGATGTGTTGGTCCAAACTGTCTTGGTGTTGTAAATACTCATCCTGACATCAGAATGGACGGATGTTTTGCGGAAAGTCTGCCGGAACGAGGTAATATTGGTTTTGTTTCTCAATCAGG
>CASELB010000149.1 GCA_949288685.1 uncultured bacterium | reverse complement strand
GTCTGTGGATTGGCAGGTATTCCTGTGCATCAATAGGACCCATATTATCTACCGGGTCGCCCGTAACATTCAAAATCCTGCCTAAGATATTTTTGCCGACAGGTATTTTTATCGGTTCGCCCGTATTAATAACCTTCATACCTCTTTTAAGACCGTCTGTAGATGACATTGCAACTGTTCTTACTCTGTTAGAGCCGAGCATTTGTTGAACTTCCGCAACGATAACTTTTCCGTCGTCTCCTACAATTTTAAGTGCGTTATAAATTTCCGGTAATTCACCTTGTTGAAACTCTACGTCAATAACCGGTCCTATTATTTGTGTAATTAAACCTTCATTTTTTTCTAGTACTGGCATAATCTCTCCTCTTTAAACAAAGTCAATTTTAGCATAAATAATTTTCTTCTGCAATCAGGTATGATTAAATTTGCATTATTTGTATGATTATTTAAGTATAATTTCCCCGACGCTCTCGCCGTGAAGTGTTTTAATGCTTGTATCACACTCGAAAGTCCCCCATCCGAGACGGTTCAGATATATAAGGGCTGCAATTCTTCTTGCATCCATGCCGCAATCTTTTACCTTTATTCCTATACAGCCGTTGTTTTCAGTATTATAGATTATACATAAACCTCCGGCTCCAACTTTGGCAATCAGTTTAGGGTTTGCCTGCATAATTTCTGTATCAAGCCTGTTTTCTCCGCCTATGATATAAGGATGTGATAAAAAAGCGGATTTTATTATTTGATATTTTGGGTTTGAAAACAGGTTTTTATAACCCGTTACCATATTTTTTAGCGGCATTGAAAGAATTGGAACGCCGCACCCGTCTTTTGTTACCGGATAATCTTCCTTTACCTCGCAAAGCGCATTAATTCGTTCTTTAACGAGTTTTTGCAGCGGGTGTGAATTCTCGTCGTAACTTTTTAGATTCCACCCGTTAACTTTGCAGATTGCAAGGAATAATAAGTGCTTTCCGATGCAATTATTATAAAGCTCATCAGGCTCAATTCCTTTAAGTCTGAGATTGAAATCAGCAGTTTTTGATATTGGGCGGTGAACACCGCACTTTAAATCTTTTAAAGACAGACCAAATTTATTTAATAAAGATTGAGCTGTTTTTACATGACAATCTTCTCCTCCGTGGGAGGCGCATAAGAGAGCTATTTCTTCTGAAGAGAGATTGAATTTTTTATTAATTGAAAAATCAACAAGCAAAGATGCCTGTAAAGGTTTTGCACATGAGCGAAGATAATACGGAGTACTATTTCCTGTCTCTCCGTCAGAAATTTCTATAATGTGCTCTTCTTCAACAAGCCCGTCTCTTATATATTGCAAAAGCATAACTACATCTTATTTTCTTTTATAAATGTCAGTATTCTGGAAAGTTTAACTTTCAGAATTTCACACTCTTCTTTTAGTTTCTGGTTTTCTGCAAGAATATTAATATCTTGTTCGCTGCCGACAACCACAGGAATATCATCATCAGAAAGAAGAAATTTCTTACTTGCCTCTTCTTTGATAAGCATTACACTTTTCATATCTTTTTCCTTGATAATACCCATTTGAACCATTAATTCCGCAATGAAAACGTGCTTGCCTTTAGATTGCAGTTCTTGTTGTCTTGCAAGTACTTTTTCCAAATCTTCTATAGACATTTTGCCTGCGCGAATGAAATATTCACCGGTTCGGTATTTACCGGCAATAAAACCGGCAAGAGAAGAAACCAGAACAGGGATATCTTCCGTAAAGTATTTTTGGTCCATACAAAAAGTAAATGCTTTAGCCATTTCTTCCATTGAAAATGAACCGGCAAGTGCTATTTCAACAAGATTCATATTATTCTTACAGCAGTTAAGGAATGTATAAATATTATCATCCCAGCAACTGTCTTTATTTGTCAGTTCTTGTTCGCCTAATGCTGAAAGTTTTGGCTGATAAATATGGAAAAGTTCATCCTGCTGTGCCGATATAAAATCCTGACTCAGATATTTTTTTAAATCCGTTGACAGGTTAATGTAAATTGCCTGTTTAATCCAGAGCGGAAATTTGTATAAACTTTCCATAAACTCGCTGTAACT
>CASELB010000148.1 GCA_949288685.1 uncultured bacterium | reverse complement strand
ATAATCATCAGATTCTACATATAACTTGTCATGAGAATAAAGATTTAAGTGTACATTATTTTCTCTGCCCCAGCAGATAATTTCGTGTGCATACTCAGGAGAAAGGCATCTTTCATATAATACATCTTCGCCATCAATAATTAATCCGCCCTGATAGGATACAATAGGAGTCTCCAGACCTAAGTCCCGCGCAATATATTTTGCTGCAGAGTGCATTCTTCCTGTTACCGGTACGACTTTTACACCTGCTTTTGTCATCCTTTTTATACAATTCGCCACATTGGGGCTAAAAGTAAAATCTTCCTTTAAAATTGTTCCGTCAATATCTGTACAAACAAGTTTTATCATACTATACCGGCTCCTGACAGTAATTCTTTTGTTTTTAGTCTTACTTCTTTATCCAGTTCAAAGATTTCATCAATATTATCCGGGGTACAATCAGAAATCTCATTATAAATTTTATAGACAATATCATAGATATTATTGTAACTGATTTTGCCGTCAAGAAACGCATATACCGCTTCTTCATTAGCCGCATTCATTACAATCGGTGAGCTGCCGCCTTTTCTGCCGGCTTCAAGTGCCAGCTTCAGACACGGAAATTTGTCAAAATCCGGTTTAGAAAAATCCAGCCGTGCAATTTCTGAAAAACTGAAACTATTTGATTTAATACCATACAATCGTTCAGGATAAGTTATTGCATATTGGATAGGAATATGCATACTGGGAAGTCCAAGCTGTGCAATTATACTTCCGTCCTTATATTCAATTGCAGAATGAACCACGCTCTGCGGGTGAATAACTACTTCTATATTATCATAATCCACCCCGAATAAATGGTGTGCTTCAATAACTTCTAAGCCTTTATTCATCAGCGTTGCACTATCTACGGTTATTTTTTTTCCCATTTTCCATCTCGGGTGGTGCAATACCTGCTTAATATCAGAATGCTCCATTTCAAAAGAGGATTTATTTAAGAACGGTCCTCCCGATGCTGTAATTATAAGTTTGGATACATCCGAAAGTTTTTTTATACACTGGTGAATTGCACTATGCTCGCTATCGACCGGTAGAATATTTACATTATATTTCTTTGCTTCTCTCATTACTATGTCGCCCGCCATTACCAGTGTTTCTTTATTAGCAAGCGCAATGTCAATACCGTTATGAATAGCTGCCAGTGTCGGTTTTAAACCATACCTGCCGGATATAGCCATAAGTACAATATCATTTTCTTTATCCGATGCTATATCAATCAGCCCTTCTTCACCGGTTAATACTTTATTGAAATTAACGTCATCTGAATTTTTTGTTATACATACTTTTTTCGGACTGAATTTTTTAATTTGCTCATTTAATAACCCTGTATTACTTCCTGCCGCAAGTCCGTAAATTTCAAATTTGTCCGCTCCAAGCGCCTCAATTACCTCTAATGCCTGTGTTCCTATTGAACCCGTAGAGCCTATTATACTAATTCGTTTTCTCATACAACTATTATATCCCAGAATGTATTTTGTACAATTACAGTGATTCCGTCAGAACCAAATCTTCCACATTTAATGTCCTTAACAATCTTGTCCAACACTTGCAGTAATCAACAAGAGAGTTTGTATATCCCAGAATGATATCCTTATAGCTTTTTTCCATAACTATTAAAGAAATTAAGTCAGACTCATCCTTTTTATAATTTTCCTTAGCATAACTCATCAGTATAAAAGAATCACCTATTATTTTTGAATTATAATAATTCAAATTGGTTCTGGCAGTATTGAAACTGTCATAAGCTGCAGCAATATCTTTAACAAGTTCGTCAATCACGGAATTGTATTTTAAATTTGCCTGCTCAAGAGCAATTTTGGCATTTTTGATTTCGGGAGAAAATGTGTAAAAAATAGGTATATTGACCAGATTAACGCCTACAAACGCTCCGCCGTAAAATGTACCGGTAGGATTTCTGTATTTTTCGCTATATGACCATCCCGCATTAATTTCTAAATCAGGAACACGCTGCCTTATTACATTTGTGAGGTTTTTCTCAGCAACATCAATTTCCTGTTTTGCTATTTTTACATAAAAAGATTTGTCAAGATATTTTGAAAGAATATCGTCAAGCGAGGGGATGTTTGCTGTAGGCGGCGGTACTAGCAGAGCATTATAATTGTCCGAGTATATTCCGGCTGTTGAATCAAAGTCTTTTTCCGTACAATAAATAATACTGTTAAGCTCGTTGATAGCATTGTTAACATTAACCAGAGCAGAGTTTTTCTGGACTTTCAACTGGTTAATCGCAAGCTCTGTTTGAAATATATCCATCTGATTAGTTTTTCCGGAATGGTATTTGTTTTTTGCAAGTGCACATAAATCGTTCAAAAGTTCATACTGGTTTTCTATTTGCATTAGTATTGTTTTTGCCCCGACAAGCTCAATATAAGCATCCCTGACATCCATTCCTAATTCAAATTTTGTTCTGTTAAAGTGCTCTTGCGAAAGCAAGTATTCACTTTCTGCAAACTTTTTCCTTGAATGCCGCTTGGCAAGTTCTATAGTCTGGGTTACACCCAGGTATTGAGGATCATTTTCACCGGCTTTTCCTATATTTATAAACGACCCTATCGAAGGGTTTTTAAGTTGGTTAGCCTGATAAATCTTATTTTTGGATATCTCAACATCCATTTCCCTTATTTTTAAACGCTGGCTGTACGATTGGGCATATTCAATTGCTGCAGGCAAAGAGATTTCTGTATATTCTGCAGCCTGTACACCAGTTGAAAAAAGTAGCACCAGTAATAAAAAAAATCTTTTCACGTTTAAAAACCTCTCCCAAATCTAATATAACATAAATTTTTATTCATATAAATTTATGTTATATGCAATTTAGAAATTATTTGTAAACAAATGTAAAACTTTAGCGAAAAAGGTTAAAGAAAACATAAAAACGTGCCGTAAAGAAACATGTAGATACTCCGTGT
>CASELB010000147.1 GCA_949288685.1 uncultured bacterium | reverse complement strand
AGTTTATCCCGCAGCCGCTTTACTTCTTTTAATTCATAATTTAAACTGTCGCCGGCAACCTCTGCAGCCTTCCCGATACCTGCAATATACGGTACATTTTCCGTTCCCGCCCTTAAACCTCTTTCCTGATGCCCGCCGGTTATAAGTGGAAGTATGGAAGTCTTTGCATTAACATATAACACCCCGACACCTTTGGGCGCATGGAACTTATGCCCTGAAATACCTAAAAGGTCTATACCGTTTTCCTGCACATCAATAGGAATCTTCCCTGCCACCTGCACTGCATCAACGAAAAATTTTGTTTCAGGATTTCGGGTCTTAATAATTTCAGAAATTTGTTTAACAGGGAATATAACACCCGTTTCATTATTTGCCCACATAACAGAAACAAGCGCTGTATCTTTACGTATTTTAGATTTTAACTCTTCCAAATCCAATTCTCCGGAATTGTTAACTCCTATGTAATCAACTTCATACCCTTGTTTTTCAAACTCTTTATAAGTGTTAAGCACACAGGGGTGTTCAACTTTTGTAGTAATAATATGTCTTTTAGAATTATTATACGCAAGAACACCTTTGATTGCCGTATTTGCACTTTCAGAACCGCAAGAAGTGAATATTATTTCCCGCTCATTTGCAGCATTAAGAAAATCTTTAACTTTTCCTCTGGCTTCTTTTATTGCATTATGTGCCTTCCGGCTGAAATCATACATGCTGGAAGGATTTGCATATTCCTCTTTTAAATAAGGCAGCATTTCTTCCAGTACACTGTCATCTATTTTTGTTGTTGCATTATTATCCAAATAAATCATTTTTATACCTGTACTACTTCTATATCCTTGCTTACTTTATCTCTAAGTGTTGTTTCAACAAATGTTTTAAGCGTTACAAGCGAATTTTTGCAGGAAGAACAACGCCCGTAAAGTTTAACCATAACTTTATTTCCTGAAACATCCACTAATTCAATACCTCCGCCGTCTTTTTCCAGTTCCGGCGCTATTACGGTTTCTATGATTTTATTAACCTTTAACACCATTTGCGTTGATGTCATTTTGGACTCTTCCGCGGTTTTCTTATTATATGTATCAAGAATATCTTTGATAATACCTTTGCAGCGCCCGCAGCCGCCACCTGCTTTTGTATAATTTGTGACTTCTTCTACAGTAGTTAATCCGTTTTCTTTAATCGCGTCCCAAATTTGTTTTTCTGTAACATTAAAACAGGTACATACTATTTTTTCCTGTTGGGCGGCTTCTTCTTTAAAGTAATGTTTAAGAGCATCTTCAAGAGCTTCATGTCCCATAACGGAACAGTGCATTTTCTCCGGCGGAAGTCCGTCAAGTGCGTCCGCTATATCTTTATTAGTTATTTTTCTGACTTCTTCAATCGGTTTTCCGATAATCATCTCAGTCAGAATACTCGAACTTGCAACAGCCGAACCGCATCCGAATGTTTGAAATTTTGCATCCGTTACGATACCGTTATCTATTTTTAAGTATATTTTTAAAGAGTCGCCACAGGCAAGTGAACCGGCTTCGCCAATTGCATCAGCGTCCTCTATACTTCCTACATTTCTTGGATTTCTGTAATGATCCAGTACTTTTTCCGAATAATCCCACATAATTTATTTCCCTTTTCTTACAGCTTGATTTTACTGCAAAAATAAAACTTTTTCATCGTATTAAAAGATATTGACGTTAATTTTTATCCTACAACATTATACATCTTCTTTTTGGGAATTTGCAGGAAGATTTAAATAATCCACGCCGCCGACTGCTTTATAAAGATTTATTGTAGATATAACATAATCTATTTTGGAGGAAATTTCCTCTTCTTCAACCTGCAGCATTTCTTTTTCATGCTTTAAATATTCAAGCCGCGACATTGCACCGATATCAAACTTTTGTGACGCAAGTTCAAACTTATGTTTCTGGTTTTTAAAAATATCCGTACCGTTAGTATAATTATCCCGCAGAAGTTTTGCAGATGTAAGCGAGTCGTTAATTTCCTGTATAGAAGTAAGAACTACTTTTTCATACTGTTCAAGCGCGGCTTTAAATCCCAGTTTATTAATCCTGAAAATTGCCATCTTTGCTCCGCCCGTAAATAAATCTATATTAGGAGAAATTCCGGCGGAAGACATAAAAGTATTCGGCGCAAACATTCTGTTAGTTTGATAAGCGCTGTAACCTATTGTTCCGAATATAGTAAACGTAGGCAAAAGATTTGCTCTTGCAGCTTTCACATCATAACCTTTTTTTTCAACATTCAATTGCATCTTCTGATAATCCGGTCTGTACTGAACAAGTGCACCGTTTAATTCCGCAGGAACTTCAAAAACATTAACATCCTCCCATTCTCCTACCTGAATTTTGGAAGGGGTACGGCTGCCAAGTATAACAACCATCTGATTTTCCAGCAAATCTTCAAACTCTTTTAAATTATTTAAATGATTTTTTAGCTGTGAAAGTACCTGTTTTTCTGACAAAATCTCCTGATAACCGCATAACCCCCAGTTAAATTTAGTTTCTGTCATTTCGGAAATTTCTGTTTGAATACCGAGCATTTTTTCATAATTAGAAATCAGTTTTTTTGTTTTTATGAGGTTAAAATAATCAGCCGCAAAATCCGAAATCGTTGAAATATATGCGGCACGTTCATCTTCCCTTACCATTGCAAGCGTTTTTTTCGCAGCACGCCTGTTATTTAAATTCTTACCCCATATATCAATTTCGTAAGACGCCGTAAGCGGCATTACGAACTGGCTTTGCTTATAAGACGGTATCATCATAGACCCGTATTGTGCGTCGCTTGAATGAAATATCCTCTGCGCCGTGCCGTCAAATCCTATATAGGGCAACTGGTTTGCTACTGCAACTTTTAACGCCTCCTGCGCTTCTTTTGTCCTTATATTAGCAATCTTCAAATCCCGGTTATTCATCACCAGTTCTTGTATATAACCAACCAGCTTCTCATCCTGATACTTATTCCACCAATCAATATTAGTATACGCCATTTTATAATCAGTTTCAGCGGCAAATACCAATTGTGAGGTAATAAATACAGACAAGAGCAGGCTTATAATTTTTTTTATTGTCATTTGTACACTTGCTCCTTGTGTTATTATCATAACACAATAAAATATTTTTTTTCAATACCGTTTGTGTAAATTTTTTGTAATAAGGTTTCAATGTTTTTTGATTATCTGTAAACACTGTGTTTAAATTATTTTATGAAAGTCAACTTTAATCCCAACATCAAAACAATCAACAAAACCCTTTTAAGTGTAATTAAACAAAACAAACGTAACACTTCGCGTTTAAAACCGCAATATGATGAATTTATTTCATCTGCCGCGCCTGAAAAACACTTAAAAAACAAATACTTTAATTCCCCGGATTACATTAAACCGGAGGTAGGAATTAAAGAGTTTGCAAAATACGGATTTAAAAGTGCCGACGATTTTAAACTGCTCAGCCGTTTTTGTATGGAAAAAGGATTTGTCTGCCTTCCTGCCCTTGCTCTTGTTCTTAATACGTGCAATTTCTTTATGGAAGGTACAAATACAGATATCGGCTATCAATGCAGTATCGGAGAAATAAATTTTATTAATTACACTGATTCAATAAAAACCGGTAAAAAATTTGATAAGGATAAAATGACACTTGCCGGTAAATTTAAAATTCCTTTTGACTATATAAAATTACAATTGTATATCGATGAATTTGAAATCAGCAAAAAAGATTACCCGATAATATACAAAGCTCTTGACAGCAATACCGACCTCCATTTTATACTTGCTGGACTTGAAGAATTAAATAAAAATAAAAAATCATACGATAATCTTTTAAAAATGATTAAACTAAAAAACACCTTAACAGAAACCATCCCCGATTATCCCTATATCGATTTTGCTGCACTGCACTGTTATGAAACACCGGAAGCCGCAATATCATTTTATACGCCGCAAGTTGTAGCTCTTCTTGATAAAATCAACCGGACTCTCTTTTATCCAAACTCTGTAAACACTGCAATTAAAGTAAAAGAAGGACTATTTGAAATAAGTAATAAATATAACAAAATAAAAAACAAAAATGATATAACGTACTTTTTTATAACAACGGAAAAAGATAACAAAAACCATTATTTACAAGGGGTATTAGAATCAAAAACAAATAATAATGTTCTTGTCTCTACTTATGAATACAGTCCGGAAGGCAAGTTATTATCAATTTCTGAAATGCAGGGAAGTAAAGATTTAAAAAATACTACAAATTACTTCAAAGATAACATTACTAAAACTGAAATTCACAGAAAAATTACAGATATAACACACTATAGTGATTTTATAAAAGAACAAAAAATTGAGAGAAAAACTCCGGACGGGAAATTGATAAGAACAGAATACTACAAGCTATCACAACTTCCGGGATTTTATGATGTATTTTACAGTTATCCTGACGGACGTATAGAAACTGTTTCAAGAGGTTTTGAAAATCCGTTAACCGGAGAACAGGTCAAAAAAGCCCGCCTCGTATCTGCCGGTAATATTGTAAGTAATATTTATTATCACAAAGATAAAAACGGCAGCAGCTATAAATATGACATAACCGCCCCTGACGGTCAGAAACTCATGTCAAGAGAAATCCTCACCGGATTAATTGACAATAACAATATTATTTCTTCCATAAATGGCAAAGAATTCAAAATAAAATTTACCAAACAAAAGATTATAGTAACCGAACTGATTAACGGGAAAGAAGGCAAAAAACATTATCTTAATATAAATGATTTGACCGGCGGCAATCAATCAAAAAGACCTGCCGTTGTTACAAATTTGTTTTCTGATAATGCAATCAATTCATTAAAAGAAACTCCTGCAGAATTTATTGTAAATCTGATTAACAAAAAAATTCTAATTAATGATTGTACTCCTGATAAACCAAATTTCCGCGTTGATAAAAATACAATATATCTTAACGGAGACGGAGCGCCAAGCGGATTTGTACTCCTACACGAAGGAACACATGCCGGTGATGTAAAAAATCCTTACGGCACCAGCGTTAAATATGATATTTCATCAGACAAAACTTTCCGCAGAATTTTGAATAAAGAGCTTGAGCAGGCAAGAAAAACAGAACCTTCTTTAATATTTAATCGGGATATGAACTATTATTTCAAGTTTAAAGACCCGAATAAAGGCGAAAGTGAAGTTCTGGCGGATGCAGGAGCACTTATAAATACCCCGTCAGACATTCCTGCGACTGCGCTCAGAACTTTTGAACTTATGAGGAATTTCCCGGAAACAATTGCCAGATGCGCACAAATCTTATCAAAAATTAATAATCAATAGTAGCTGCGCAATTGGCTGAAATTATAAAACGCATTAATTTTACAAATTCTTGACAAATAAATACAATGGTTATAACATTAAACCTACACAATTTTGTTTGGCTTTATAAAGTTGCAGTGTGTATAGCGGAGGATTAATGAAGGAGTATAAATCAAAATTTACAACAATGATGTTTGAGACATTTCTCGGAGTTGCCGCAACATGGTTTATTTATAATTTGACCGGCAGGTTTACTCACAACTTCTTATTTGCAATTATTGCAGGTTGTATAGTTTTAGCTTTTTTTGTTTACAAAATTTTCTATACAGATTTTATCACAATCATTCTGACAGATGATAATAAAATGCTGATAAAACGATTTAATAAAATAATTAAAGTACTTGATATTAATAACTATGACTGGGCAGAATATTCAAAATACAGCAATACAAAAAATGCAGAAGATCAAGATATTTATTATGTAAATAAAGAAACCGGCAAAGAAGATTATATAGACGCCTCTAACTTTCACGGAGATGATTATGAAAAAATCCTATCTTATTTAGGCGCTAAAAATAATTGTGATACACAGGTAAAAGTAGAAACCATAAAAAAATAAAGGAGAAAAAGATGGATTTAACACAGTATATTTTAATTGTAGGCGGAATTATAGTATTAAGTTTTGTTTATCAAGGTGTTGGCATTTATATTCACTCAATGCATAAGAAAAAATTTGAAAAAGAAAACCCTGATACATCAATGATGATAGTAAAAGATTGTAAATGGCACCCGCTTGGGTTTACAAATACATTAACCTGTCTTTCCGTAAACGGAGAACCTAAAGAACAAATTATGGCTGGATATGGCAAAGTAGCCTATTATCTAAACCCGGGAACAAATGTTTTAGAATTGCAATATGAAACACAAAGACCCGGCTTGCTGCACAAATGGGTAAGAACAACTTATGATCCTCAAAAAATTGAAGTTCAAGTAGAAGCAAAGAAAAAATATGAAATTTCCTATAATAAAAATCAGGGATTTGAATTTAAGGAAATTGCACCGCTAAACTCAAAAAACTAAAATACAGGTTATAAAAGTAATAGAAAGGGCACTTTTAAAAGAGCCCTTTTTATTGTTCAATTATCCTGTTTAAGCCTGATTTTTTTTGACTTATAAACTTGTGCTATAAATATTTTTTTGTGTTATTATTATCAAAAAATGAAAGGGGTATCCTTATGCAAGTACAATCTGTATCCGCATCAAACAAAAATTTAAACTTCGGTATGGCTCTAAAAGCCTCACCGGAAGTAGTAGAATTTATGAAAACATTTAATAAACGCCAGCTTAAACAACTGGCTAAAATCACTAATAGAGAAAAAAGTAACAATTATGACATTTACCTGTCAATGGAAAAAGGAAGCACCGGTAAAAAAGGGAAAAATAAAGAATATTTTACAGCAAGTGTAGCTTATAAAAAGTTTGACAACAGAGGAATATTTGCAACACCGATTTCTGCACTAAAGAAGGCTCAGAAATTTGCATGGAAACTTTATTACGGAACTATGCCTGATCTCGATAAACTTTTATAAAAAACAAAAAATTATGCATTTTTAAATTTTTCACCTAGCAAATCCATATATTTCCAGATTGTTTTATATGCAGAAATTTTACGCTCTTTTTCGCTGCCTTTTATAATTATTTCAGAGGCAGAGTCTATACTGTTTTTATCAGGAAAACAATGAAACATACTTAATATTGTATAAACCTCTTTAATTCTGCGATTAAAGAACCCAAAACTATTTAAAAAATCATTAGGGATAGGCTCTGATACCCCACCCCTCCAAATGCTAATATATATTCTATCATTATCCGTACCGACTGTTTTAGCTTTATCAGCAAGCCTCTTTATTGCATTTTTAGGCAACAATCTTTTAGGATTCCAGTATGATAACAATGGATCACCGGTTATATTTAATTTTGCCTCAAAATTTGCATTTTTTTGATTATTAATTGCTGATACGCGCATAACGTACTCCTTAAACCTATTGTACAAATAATAGTATAAAACTCAGGAAAAATCCAGATACAATAATTATTTTTATGCTTTAATAGAGTTATGAATAATTTAGCGGTCAATTTATTACAATCTTTACCCCCTTCCATCCCCCCGCTTGATAAACAGTACGCAAGACCGGAAAAGCGAGCGAAAGCAGTTGTTATTCTGGGGAGTTCAAAAACCACAGAACCGCTGATGGAATATCTTGATTTGTGTTCTAAAACGACAAAAGAACTTGTACAGCACGGATACAATATTGTTACAGGATGCGGGACAAAAGGTATTATGGGCGCTGCATATTATGCTGCAAAGGAGAGTTCTGCAACAGACCTGAACGGGAAACCGGTACAAAATCTTGCTATTATAGTTAATCCTCTCTGGGGTGATGAAAACCTCAATGACTGCGTAGTAATAGGAAAAGCAAATTCCGAATCAGAAAGGATTGTAAAATTTACTAAAGTTGCCGATAATTTTGTAGTTTTCCCGGGCGGAACAACCACAATGCAAGAAGCCACAACCCTTATCAGATACAATGTTCACTCGGAAGAATGCGGATTAAAAAAAATTATCCTTGTCGGAAAAGAATTTTTTGCCGGTTTAAAGCAGCAGTATGAAACAATGGCAAAAATGAAGTTTTTAAATAAACCGCCTGAAAAAATTTTTAAAATTCTTTCAAACAAAAATGAAATTATAAATGCAATATTAAAAAATAAATAAAATCTAGAATACTGAGCAACAAATTTTCCTGCCAGTTTCGACATTATATATACATTCGGATAAGATGCTGAAACAAGTTCAGCATAACAAGAAAGAACATGAACACCCTTAATGGGTGAAAATTCATTTCAGACTCTAATGAAAAGCCAACGGAGATGCTGAAACTGCCTTGGAGTTATTAATGGCGCCGGAAGATATTTAAGGATTTTTAAACAATCTTAACATCGGGTCTTTATTAAGCATATTTTGCACACCTGATGCGCATTTGTTAATAACCAGTGTCCATAAACTGTTTACAAATTCAACATCAGCCCCGCCATCGTGTTCAACTTTGTTTAAAAATTCTTTTGCGTAACCGATTTTTTTGCATTGAAATTTGTATATAGCAAGCAGCCTTGAAAAAGTACCGGCTATCATATCATCAGGATTTTTTAGCAGAGTTGCCATTTGATTTTTTCCCAGCTTACAAAAGCTGAAACCTATCCCTTTTTCAAAAGAATATGACACTTCAAATGAGCCTTTTCCGTTATCTATCAGAGCAATTGAATCACTATAATTGTTAGCTGTTCTTGCTTCAAAAGCCTTTGCTATATTTTTCCAGCGTCTGACATTTTTGTTCAGCTCACTTACGTCTAATTTAGCAGTAAAGTTAGGCGTATTGTAACCTTGCGTCGGGTAATCATAATTTGTTTTTACAGATAATGTTTTCATAACAATTATATTAAATACTCTCAAAAAAAAATTTGCTATTTCTTTTTATAAAATTTACATATTTTAACATTGAATTTTTTTTGTAACATTTTAATTAAAAACAATTGTAATATAATTCAGGTTGGGTAAAAATTAAATATGGCACACTAAATATTCTTAAAAAGTCATTATAATAAAGATTATTGTTGTATAATATCGTGTTATAATAGATATACATAACAGTTATAAAGGAATTTAAAATGGCAAAAGTTAACGTAAAAATTTGTATGGGAACAACCTGTTTTGTAATGGGCGCTTCACAATTACAAGAACTTGTTGATATTGTAAACAAAAGGTATGGTGAAGATGTTGTCGTTGTAGGCAGCACCTGCTTAAACTACTGTACAGACAATTCTGAATACTCTAAAGCTCCATACGTTAGAGTTAATGATACAGTTATACAAGAAGCAACTATTGATAAAGTTTTACAAGAAATAGATAGGAAGTTAAAAGAAGATGGGAAATAATAACAGTCAATCAATACACTTAAAGAAAGAGATTTTAGCAAGAATTATTGAAGCGTTTTTTTCTGATAATTTTGAAGAACGTACACGCTTAATACCTTATGATATGAGACCCAAAGGTGCAGATGTACCTTACAGATGTTGTATTTATAAAGAAAGAGCTATTCTAAAAGAAAGAGTAAAAGCCGGTTTAGGCTTTGCTCTTGAAGATGATATTGAATACAAACTTTTGTCAGAATATGCAAAAGAAGCTGTTAAAAGAGAAAAAGTTGACGAAAACCCGTTAACTGTTCTTGATGCAGCCTGCGCCGGCTGTGTACCCAGCCGGATATACGTAACCGACCTTTGCAAAGGCTGTGTTGCACGTCCGTGCCAGGCTGCATGCAAATTTGGCGCAATTGAAATGGTTGACGGCAAATCAAAAATTGACGGCAGCAAATGCAAAAGCTGTAAAATGTGTATGAATGCCTGCCCGTACAATGCTATTGTTAAACTGGCAGTGCCTTGCGAAGACGCTTGCCCTGTCGGTGCTATTCAAAAAGACGAAAACGGCATTACAAGAATTGACTTTGAACAGTGTATTTCTTGCGGCAAGTGCGTTGCAGCCTGCCCGTTCGGCGCCGTACACGAAAAGAGCCAGATTATTGATATTCTTAAATATATAAAAAGCGGCTCTAAAAAAGTAATCGCAATGGTTGCACCTTCTATCATCGGTCAATTACCTGGCTCTATTTACCAGTTAAAATCAGCAATGAAAAAAGCCGGTTTTAGCGAAGTTTTTGAAGTCGCACAGGGTGCCGATATTACTACAATCAACGAGGCAAAAGAATTTGAAGAAAGAATGGAAAACGGTGCCCCGTTTATGACTACATCCTGTTGTGCAGGCTACAACCAGTTTGTCAAAAAACACCTGCCGGAAATAAAAGAATTCCGTTCAACTACAGGAACACCGCTTTACTACATTGCAGAAATTGTTAAAAAACAATATCCTGACGCTATTACGGTATTTGTCAGCCCGTGTGTTGCAAAACGTAAGGAATCAATGGAAAACCCGAATGTCGATTACGTTATGACTTATGAAGAACTTGGAGCCTTATTTATTGCAAAACGTATTGAAATTACTGAATGCGAAGAAGATAAATTTGAAACAGAAAGTTCTAAGCAAGGACGGAATTTCGGCGTAACATCAGGCGTTGCAGATGCAGTAAAATCTGTATGTAAGAATCCTGAAGAAGTTAAACCTTATATAATAAGCGGTTTGACTAAAGAAACGGCAAAGGATTTGAAAAAATTTGCAAAAGACAAGAGCTGTCCGGGCTGTAACCTTGTAGAAGTTATGTGCTGCGAGGGCGGCTGTATCGGCGGTAATGCAACCATTAACATTCCGCGGGTGGCTAAAAAAGAACTTAAAACTCTGCTTGATGAAAGTAAGGATTTAGAAAGAAAAGAATAAAAAAATCGGGATTAATTCCCGATTTTTTTTATTAAAACGTATACAGGATTATACGTCAATTTTATTTTTCCAAAACGATTTATATATTTAGTTTCAAGTTCTTTTAATTTGCCGCGTGTGAGTGTATAATTTGTAATCGCATTCACGCCGGTTTGTTTTATATGCTTCAGCAGCTCTGCAAGAGAGGGAAATTCTATTTCCGTAATATCTTCTCTCACCACCCCGCTATACACCGGGTATTCAATTCCTATACCGAAAATTTCTTTAATTTCATAAAAATTTCTGCTGCCAAAAGTCGAAAAGGCAATAACTCCGCCGGCATTAAGATTTTCTTTAAGTTTTTCAACAAGAATATGCGGCTCTTTTACCCACTGTAGGACTGCATTTGAGAGTATCAGGTCATATCTGCCGTTTAATGCTATTTCTTTGATATTTCCCGGTAAAAACTCTATACCGGCGTCAATTTTCTTAACATACTCCGAACATTCAGGAATAATATCATTGGCTATATAGCGTTTATACACAAGGTTTTGTGTACATATTTCAGTGAGGAAACCGCATCCGCAGCCAATTTCTAATATAGAATTGTAATATCTGCCCTCTAACAGCCCGGCGAGATTTTTTGCCATTATTTTCTGGACAACCGCGCTGTTTTTATACGTTTCTAAACTTTTTTTAAATCGTGATTTTAGTAATGTCATAACAATTCTTCCCATTTTTTATATTCAAAAAACGGGCAATGACCGCTTACAATAACTTCAGGAGTTTTCCAATAATTAAGCTGAGATTTTGCAGGGATTATTTTATCATTACTGCTTACAATAACACGATTGTATTTATAACTTTCATTGGACTTATACGCCTTCAATGCGGTAAGTTCAGTTTTTTGATTTTCTATACTCCGTTTTGGGAAAGTAAATCCTGCAGGGATTTCATCAAACATATTTGCAATAAATTTTTTGCAGGATGCATCATCAAAATTCATCTCCATTAATTTATAAACTCTGGGATTAATTCCAAATTCGGTACTTATCGGAAAAAGTGTCCCGTTTATTGCTGTAGAAGAGATTTGATTGCAATCATACATTGTTGCGACCATAACCCCCATAGACCAGGCTATTACATAAGTCTTATTATATTCGAAAATATCCGGCAGCGGAGATAAAGTATTGTAATCGCAAATAGTTAAGATATCAAACTTCCCGGCATCAAGATGTCTGACAACACAATCATCCATCCCCCATCCGTTAAAAAATATTATTAAATCAGTATTATTCTTTTTATTTAACCAGTTGAAGTTCATCAGATATATTATCTAACAATGGTTTTATATCTTCAAGGGTGGTTTCTGCCGTAAGTGAAATTCTTATTCTGGAACTTCCCTCCGGAACAGTCGGCGGACGGATGGGCAGAACAAAATAACCGAGATTTTGAAGCTGCTCACAAACTCTTTCAGTCCTAACGGTATCATACAAAATTATCGGTATTATTTGCGTCACAGACGGGGTTTCAATTTTTATATCGCGCAAGTATTTTTGTGTTTCCGTAATATTTTTAAAGAGTTTTGACTTTTGTGACATTATTAAATCAGATTTATTAGTAAGCAGCCAGTATGTCCACGCTATATTAACCGGCGGAATTGCCGTTGAAAAAATAAACGAACGGGATTTGTTTATAAGAGTTGTTATAATTTCTTCGCCTGCGGCGACAAAAGCGCCAAACGAGGCAAGCGCTTTGCCAAATGTTGCAGTAACGATATCGACATCGTACCCTTTACTAATTCCGCCGCCAAAATCATCATCTACAGCCATAAATGCATGTGCCTCATCTATCATTAATTTACAGTTATATTTTTTCTTCAATTCCACAAGGCGTTTAATATCCGCACAATCACCATCCATTGAAAATACGCTCTCCGATACGATTATAGCGTTCTTAAAATTCTCTCTGTGTTTAATTAACAGCATTTCTAAATTATCATAATCCAGATGCTTATACCGGAAAAAATTACCGTCGGAAAGCCGCATACCGTCAATAATACTTGCATGATTTAACTTATCCGAAAATACTACGTCACCTTTACCGTTAAGAGCAGATATTACACCAAGATTGCATTGATATCCGGTATTGAACAAAAGCGCTTTTTCCTTATTAAAAATCTGCGCAATTAAGATTTCCAAATCTTTATAAATGGTCTCCGTTCCGCTCAATAATCTGGCAGATGCCGAAGAAAAAAAGTAATTCTTACCCGTTTCTAAAAACTCGTCCACCAAATCTTTTCTGGTACTTAATCCGAGGTAATCATTTGATGAAAGATTTAATAAATCACGATTATCAATGTTTATATATTTATCAAATCTGTAATTTATATCCTTAATTGTTCTGGTAAAGTTATTCATATTACTCCTGTTTTAATCACATAGTGCAATTTTATCTTTAACATTTTACAACATAAAATTGCAAATTCAATTCTATGCAGTAACGTACAATAAATTGCTGCTCTAAACTTACATATTAGAAAAATATTTTTTATTTTGTTAAAATAGTTTTATGAGGATTTGTTTTATACCAATAGATAATCGTCCTGTCTGCTGTTCTTTACCTGCGGACATTGCAGCCTGCGATACAAGTATGGAATTTTTTATTCCGCCCAAAGAATTTATTGGCGGCTTAAATAAGCCTGCAAATATCGAAAAAATATATGACTGGCTCCATAATATACCGGCTGTTGACTGTACAATTTTATCACTGGATACAATTGCCTACGGCGGTCTTATTCCATCAAGGCGCTCAAATTTATCAATAAATGAAATTCAATCACGGCTGGAAAAATTTAAAACCGTACTCCAAAACAAATCCGGCAAAATTTTTGCATTTTCAAGTATAATGCGGATATCAAACAATAATATAAATATTGAAGAAAAAGAGTACTGGGCTGAATACGGAAAAAAAATATTTAATTATTCTTTTGCCCGCTCTAAGTACGGAGAAAATTCAAAAGAGTGCCGCAATGCAGCCGCTCTTATTCCTGCTGCAGTACTTGATGATTACCTTAGTACCAGAAAACGAAATTTTGAAATAAATAAACTATATTTAAAATGGAAGCAAGAAGGATTTTTCAATCTCTTAATCTTCTCAAAAGATGATACAGCACAATACGGAATTAATATTGATGAAGCGCACGAACTCCAAAAACTAGGTGCTGACGTCATAACCGGCGCTGATGAAATTCCGCTTACACTGCTTGCACGCACCATTGAGAAAAATATTTCCATTTGTCCGATTTTTACGGAAGAAAATTCCAAAAATCTCATATCAAACTATGAAGATGTCTCGGTTGCTACCTCTGTAATAAGGCAGGCAGAACTTGCCGGTTTTAAGTTAACCTCATACAAAGATGCGGATATTATTCTTGTAATTAACAATTTTAAAGAACATCAGGGCGAAATCGTTATGAAAATTGATACAGAACCTTTTAACGGCAATTTTATTCCGCCCGATAAACCTTATATTATTGCAGATGTAAGATTTGCAAACGGAGCAGACAACGCATTTGTAAACACTTTGTTCAATCAGGGTAAAGATAAAAACTTTATTGCCTATTCAGCCTGGAATACAACGGCAAACACAACCGGCAGCCTGCTATGCATTACTAAATTTGTTTACAGACAACAAAATCTAAACCGTAAAATGTACGAAAAACTTGTTCTTACAAGATTTTTAGATGACTGGGCATATCAGGCTAACATTCGCCAAACCTTAAAAGAAACAGCGGATATTACAAACCAAATGCAGCCATATATAGAAAAAGCTGCTGAGTTTTTAAAAATACCTGCCCCTAAATGTACTTTTGACTATCCCTGGATGAGATTATTTGAAATAAACGTTAATATAGAAATGGAAGTGAAAGATGAGTTTAATAGAAGTCATACTGTTAGCGATAGCTCTCTCAATTGATGCCTGTGTAGTTTCATTTACATACGGACTTGTTATTGACAAACAAAAGCGGTTAAGTTCACTTTTGCTTGCACTATTTACAGGATTTTTCCAATTCCTTATGCCGATATTCGGTTATTATTTTGCAAATATACTGCACACATATATTCAGAGCTTTGCCAACATAATCGTATTCGTAATCTTTGGCTATCTGGGGATACGTTTTATAAAAGAAGCATTTAATAACGAAGAAAAGAAGCCAAAGTGTCTCTGTCTGTCATGTTTATTTATGATAGCAGTTGCCACGAGTATTGATGCTTTTTCTGCCGGCATTTCACTGCTGCTGTGCGGAAACAGAATAATGATTCCGTCAATATTAATAGGTATCATTACCTTCTTTAGCTCGCTTTTCGGTTTCTGGGGCGGTTTCTTTCTTAAAAAATTTCCGGCATTCTATCTTGAAATTGCAGGCGGATTAATACTTTTGGGACTTGGTTTTAAAGCCTTGTTTATTGGATAAAAGGAGTAAAGCGTGACACAAAAAAAATTATCTTCAAGTCTTGAAGACTATATAGAAACCATTTACAGCCTGGCAGATACAGAGGGGAAAGTACGTTCGATTGATATTGCACGCAAACTTAATGTAAGCCGTGCCTCTGTCTCGGAAGCGGTACAAAAGCTGGCAAAAGACGGGCTTGTAGATTACTCTAAATACAATGATGTCACAATCACAGAAAAAGGCAAAAAAGCCGCCAGACAAGTGCTTTCGCGACACAAAACATTCACGGAATTTTTTACCGTTATTCTTAATATCCCACCCCGGGAAGCAGAAGAAAATGCCTGCCGTATTGAACACGTTATATCTCCGATTGTTTACAATAAATTAAAATCTTATATCAAATTCTTGAACCAAAATCCTGACATCATTGCAAAATTCAAAGAAAAAGATTAACTTTTGTATCATTACTCAACTACACAAATATTGACTTTATACTCTGCGCGGTGTTTAATCATGTTAGCACCTTAGTCGAAATTTTCTTGCCGGATTTGACGGCTCAAGGGGACAGATAGCAAGCCCGGTTTGCTGTAAAGCCGAAATAACATATCCATTTAGTTGGACGGTATTAATAACAAACGGGAAAGTTCATACAAAAGAACTTATTTAAAATCTGTCGTAATGTACATTATAAAAGGTAAAAAGGAGAAATTATGCCTACAATTAACCAACTTGTGCGCTCAGAACGTAAAAAGCTCACAGACAAAACCAAATCGCCGGCTCTTATGGAATGTCCTCAAAGACGCGGCGTTTGTACAAGGGTATACACAACTACCCCT
>CASELB010000146.1 GCA_949288685.1 uncultured bacterium | reverse complement strand
CACGAAATTATCTGCTGGGGCAGAGAAAATAATGTACACTTAAATCTTTATTCTCATGACAAGTTATATGTAGAATCTGATGATTATATTGCAAAACGCTATGCAGGAGAAAGATATACTTCATATCAGGTTAAGCCTTTCGACGAAATTCCGCTGGAGGGAATACATAAACTGCTTGCAATTGATTTTGAAAATCCGGATATGGTAACAAAATGGCAGTTAGAAATGGCGGAAAGATATCCGGAGCTTTATATTGTAAAATCAACGCCTTATTTTTGCGAGTTTTCTCATAAAGAAGCCTCAAAGTACTGTGCTGTTAAATTTTTACAAGAATACTGGGGCTTAAGAGATGATGAGATTTTAACCATAGGCGATCAAGATAATGATATAAAACTGCTTGAAGCCGGCGGTACAAAAATTGCTATGGGAAACGGTACTCCGGGCTTAAAGGAAATTGCTGACTATATTACCGATACAGTAGAGAATGACGGATTTGTAAAAGCTATGGAGATTTATGTACTGGAGGGGGTGTAAAATGTATAGAGTTGGTATCGGATATGATATTCACCGTTTAACGACAGGTCGTGATTTAATAATCGGCGGCGTAAAAATTACAAATGAAAAGGGACTTCTCGGGCACTCTGATGCCGATGTTCTTGTACACGCAATAATTGATGCTGTACTTGGCGCTGCCGGTCTTGACGATATAGGTACTATATTCCCGGACACTGACCCTAAATATAAAAATGTAGACAGTACACAAATGCTAAAACAAGTTATAGGCGAAGTTAAAAGTCTTGGATACCGGATAGAAAATATTGACAGCAACATTATCGCACAAGCGCCTAAAATGATGCCGTATATACCTAAGATGAAATCGGTTCTTGCAAATGTCACAGGGCTAGAACCCGGGCAAATATCCATAAAAGCAAAAACTAAAGAAAAACTTGATTCAGTAGGAGAAGGGCTTGCTATTGAATCTAATGCCGTTGCATTGCTTATAAAAGATTAAGATATTTTAGCAGTGTTATATTTTTCGCGTCAATTATGTCATTATTAACATTTAATTTTGCGGGCGGTATATTCTTGTTTTTCCCGTGATAATCGCTGCCGCCGGTGATTAACAAATTATTCTCTTTTGCACAATTTACAAGAAAATTAATTTCTTCCCGCGAGTATCTTGAATAATAACATTCAAGCCCTTGTATTCCGCAATCAATTAATTCCTTAAGTTTCGGGATAAACTCTTCCGGCGTCAAATGTTTTTCGCCTTCACCTCCAAGCGGATGCGCCCACACTGGGATACCGCCGGCTTTTTTTATAACATCAATTGCTTCTTCTCCGTCAAATCTTGTATTTTCGGTTTTGCAGCCGTCTAAATATTTCTTCATTGCCTCAATATTATTTGTTGCAAGGCCTCTTTTTACAATTATATTCGCAAGATGAGTTTTAACAACGCTTTTCCGGGAATACAGCCAATCTGTTTCCTCTTTTGTTAAAATTATATTCCATACCTTTTTAAGGTAGTCTATTCTTGTTTCAAGTTTTTTGCGGCGCAAGATTTTTCCTTTTTTAATAAGGTCGTGAAGAAGTACAGAATTAAAATCAAAATTATATCCGAGTATATGGCATTTAATATCACGGGCTTTACATGTTAATTCAACACCGTTAACAAATTTTATTTTTTCCGGCAGACTTTTTTTTAGTTCTTCAATTCCGTCAATAGTATCATGGTCTGTCAAGGAAATAATATTTAATCCGGCTTTTTCAAGTTTTATTGCAAGCTCTTCAATGGTATCACTCCCATCTGAACAGTTACTGTGTATATGTAAATCTGCTAGTACCATACTAAAATTATAAAATAAAGCAAAAAAACGGTAAAGTTGTCCTATTAAATACTTATCCTCATTCCGAATTGCAAAGCAACACCCTGTCTGCCGCCGTTTCTTATCATAGCTTCTAAAAAGCCTGTAATTCTTTCTCCGCAGCGTTTTTGAATACCGATGCCATATTGCACAAAGGGTTTTACGGTAAGGTTAGGTAAAATTACATCGTCCGCTCTGAATTTGGCACTATCAAGAATATTCCAGACCATAGATACTTGAATATACGGCTGCAAGTATTTTTTGCAATTAGCAATTAATTTAATTTGAGGTTCAATTTGAAGAGCATTAAGCGGACGCGTATTTATATTAACATTTTGTGCACCTTTATGATCAAATGTATTAACAAATGTGTAAGAGGTTAAAATACTCGGCTGAATAATTAACCTTCTTTCAAAAGTTTCAATATTATATCCCGTCATTTGTGCAACGCCTGTCATTAACATTGCAAAATTTTCTTTACCAAGTATCGTTTTTGCCTCTGATGAATTTGCGCCGGCGTTAAGGTTCCAGGCAGTAAAAAAGTTACCTTTATAAAAAACGGCATCAATACCTAAAATTCCGCCATTATTAT
>CASELB010000145.1 GCA_949288685.1 uncultured bacterium | reverse complement strand
GGGTAATTATTTTTACTTCCAATGGTTAGTTTAGGGGGCTTTGAACCTAAAGTTGAAAGGTCATTGTTATCCCCGCCTATTATAGAAGTCACACCTGCTGATTTCATGTTAAATCCGATATTGCCGCCGGTCAGACTGGTCCATACACTTCCTGCCGTTCCTGCCCTGTTTCCCATTTTCTTTGTAATCATAGGTGCGGAAAGAGCAATTACCACCGCTGCAATTAGCATTACAACAAGCATTTCCATAAGTGAAAAACCGTACTTCTTTTCTTTGCCCATTTATCTCCCCTTTTCACAGTTAATTCTATTATAGCTGCTCTTATATATAACGGCAATTTGTAACAATTTTACAAGTATACAAAAAGCGGACACCTAAATGTCCGCTTTCAGAAAATTTTAAGGTTTTATTAGCCTCTTATATTGAGTTCTTTAAGCAGGCTTCTGTAACCTTCCAAATCCTGGCTCTTAAGGTAAGACAATAATCTTTTTCTTTTACCGACAAGCATTAAAAGACCACGTTTTGTTGCAAAATCCTTCTTATTGTTCTTTAAGTGTTCAGTAAGTTCACTGATTTTTTGAGTCATAAGTGCGATTTGCACACGCGCAGAACCTGTATCTTTTTCGCTGGCGCCAAATTTTGTAACAATTTCTGATTTGTTTTTTAAGTTCATGTTTAATTTCCCTTTTTTGTGTTGAGTGATTATTGGCGTAAGCACTCTACATTCAAATAATAATATATTTTATATCAAATTGCAAGCGTAAATATTACGTTTTATTAAGTAACAAACTTGTCTTTAATCAATTTTTTATTATAAATTGTTTTTATATATGTATAGAGGATTATATGCAAAGTATTTTTGATAAAATTAACAAAATAAAGTTGGAGACGCAAAATAAAGTTTTGTCTTTTGCGCTAAAAGATTCGCTTACCCCGGATTATCAGAATAAATTTAACAAAAAATACTTTAGAAAAGGCTGCTCTCTTGATATTAGCGCAGATGTTGACAAACAAATCCTCGATGTGAAAAATAAGGCTTTTGAGATTGTTAACAGATATAATAAAAGTACTCTTGCGCTGCTGGATTTTATCTCTTCCAAAGGGTACAAAGTTGTACGCCTTGACGGAGCTAGGAAACTTTTAAAAATTGTTGAAGAAACGCCCGGATTTATATGCGAGGCTCACGGTATAAAAGCATTATTCCTTAATATTATAACAGGTTCCGGCTGTTCTCTTAAATCAGAACCTATGTTTATTATAGAAAAAGAAACTCCTGATGTAAGCGACTTTCTTCACGATTTTTATTTGTGGCTGGCTATGGATTCTGGTCTGCCGGGGTTTGATTACAAAACACATAAATTATTTATCAGGTATTTTGTAAAAGGCGAAGATGCTTTATTAAAACATATTCAAATAAATCAAATGCTTATGCTTAAACAGGCAGTTTCCAGAGACAAAGAAGCAATTGAATTTGTAATTGAATTTGCGAAACTAAACAGAGCCTCCAAAAAGGTTCATAAAGATGCAATTCCTGATAAAGTATTTATCTAGCTTAAGATTATATTTTTGATTTCATCTATTGCATTATAGTTTGTAAACTTTGCACAATTTCCCTGTATTTGTTTAAGTTTATCGGGATTGTTTATTAAGTCTTTTATTGTACGTAATATGATATTTGCATCAAGTTCTTTGTCTTCTATATATATACAAGCATCATTTGAAGCATAACATTTAGCATTATATCTCTGGTGATCTTGTGCTGCATAAGGATATGGTACAAGTATCGGTGCCGCGCCGCTCGCTGATATTTCGCTCAGACTTAGTGAGCCTGCCCTTGAGATTATAATATCTGCGGCTTTCATCACAGTAACCATGTCTGCAAAATAAGGTTTTACAATTAAGTTTAAATCTTTTCTGTACTTGGGATATACCAGTTCCAAATGCTGTAATACCGCATCATAATTCTTTTTCCCGGTCTGAAATACTATTTGTATATCAAGGGATTCACTAAGCTCTCTTAAAATATCAACAACTGCATTATTAATACTTTTTGAGCCTTGTGATCCGCCTGTTATACACAGAGTTAATTTATTTTTTAATCCGAGAAAAGACTTTGCAGCCTCTCTTGTCATGGTTTTAAAATCCCTTCTTATAGGATTACCGGTAACAAAAGAATTATCATTTTTAATAAATCTTTTAGCTTCATCAAAGGCTAAAGTAACGGCTTTTGCGTGCGGTGCAAATTTTCTGGTTACAAGTCCTGGGCGTGCATCGCAATCGTGTAAAACATAAGGTATTTTCATTATTCTGCATGCCATAAGCATTGGTGCCGCAACATATCCGCCGGTCGCAAATACTACATCGGGTTTATACCTTGTAATATAAGTAAAACATTTTATTGTTGAAAAAATGAGACCGGCTGCCCAGGCTGCCAGCTTAGGTGTAATTTTTCGCGGCATGCCTTTTACAAACACAGGAAGAAATTTGTACTCCTTTTCAACAGTAAGCACATATTCCATATTATACGGATTCCCGATATAATAAACGCGACCGTCTTTAAGTAGTTCGTCTGCGACGGCTATTGCGGGGTATATGTGACCGCCTGTTCCGCCGCCGGTCACAAAAAATGTTTTAGAGGTATCTGACATTATGCTGCATCCTTATTTT
>CASELB010000144.1 GCA_949288685.1 uncultured bacterium | reverse complement strand
GTTTCAAACTCAATTGCAATATCTGCATCCGCTGCAACAAAGTTAATCATACCGTCAGCGACTGCAACCGTAACCTTATCGTCAGCACCAGCAGCTTGTATTTGGGTATTTATTTCCCCGACAAGGGCGGTTATATCCATTGTGTCAATATCATTTTGATCAAGAGTAATATTTACAGTTTGAGGCCCGGCATCATCATTGATAATCATAGTAAATGTTCCGGCTGTAATATCCGCATTATTCATTTCTGAAACAAGGGTTTCACCATATTCAGCCGCCAGTGTACCATGTACATCCATATTTAAAAGTGTCGGGATATGTATATTTACATCTGAGGATGTTGTGGAATAAGTGCTTGATGCACCCATTACATAGTAACCGGATGATGTTACAAGGTCACCGTTTGAATCCAGTGAAAACGAACCGTCTCTGGTTAAGAAACTCTGACCGTTAGAGTCAGTTACAACAAAATATCCGTTACCGGAAATCATCATATCCTGATCTCTTCCGGTATTGATAAATGTACCTTGAGTAAAGTTCCTTGTTATACTTCCGATTTGAACACCGTGCCCGACCTGTTTAGCATTAACACCGCCTGATGTAACGCTGGCTGTCGAACTATGTGACAAATCAGAGTAAAACAATGTCTCAAAGTTAACACGACTTGATTTATAAGCTGTCGTGTTCATGTTTGCAACGTTGTTTGATACAACGTTAATCTGGTTGGTTCCGGCTTTTAACCCGGTTCCTGCTGTGTAAAGAGCTTGTGACATTCTTTTCTCCTCCTCCGAATTTGCTCATTTATTATTGTTTTATTTTAAAATACCGTTTATTATACTTGCAGTTGAACGCTGTTTTTGCTGAGCGCTATAAACTGCTGCTGCCGCATCAACAGCCTCTGAAGCTGCTGTTTCAACTGTTTCTGCCGGTTCGCGAATTGATGTTACGTTGGAGATTGAATAATATTCATCCCCGACTTTAACATAACCGATACCACCGTCAAACTTTGCTTCCGTAACGACTCCGCTCACCGTTTTATCTTCTGTTTGCGCTGTACCGTCTTCATTTAGTACCGGTTCGCCATTTTCATCTTTTATTGTTTCAGAGTATTCTATTGTTACTTCCTTACCAACAAGCGACAGTGTTTGTGTAATTACAGCGTTTGTTCCGACACTTGATGAAATACCGTCCAAACCTGTCATAATATCTTCCATGTTAGAATTCATCTGTGTCATCTGTTCCAATGAGGAATACTGCGCCAGTTGTGACAACCATTCGCTATTATCCATTGGTTCTGTAGGATCCTGATTTTCTAACTGTTTAAGCATTAACGTCAAAAACATTGTATAATCTGATTCAACCTCATTGGAAGTTGTGGTTGAATTATTTGCTTTATACATCTCCGATTGGTTCTGCAAATTTGTTATCTGATCAGTTACCATTGACATAATATTCTCCTCCTACTCCTTGTTTTCTTCAAAAAACGAACTTACCATATCTTCAAACTTTTGTGCAGCACTTTCTTTTTGTTGATGTTTCTGTTCATGCTGCTGCTTTTGTGAATTTCCCTGCTGCTCGGTATAATCCTGCTGCGCGCCGGACTGCTGGGACGGATTTGTTGAAACAGTCACCCTATCCAACCGTACACCGTATTTTTGTAACGTGTCACGCAAATCATCTATATGTTTATTTAAAGCGTTACCCGCATCATCAGATGTTGCTGTCATTTCCGCACGTATACCGTCAAGCGTATTTGTTAATTTAATTTCAACCGTTCCAAGATTTTCAGGACTTAACTGCATTGTGAGCTTAGCACCCGGGCGGAAATTGAATGACGTTAACTTTTCATTTATTTGTGCCAAAATTTCTTTGGATGACAGATTGGCTGCACTTGCCGTCTGACTCTGCGCGCCCTGACGCACGACACCGGCAAATTTACCTTCAAATCCGGTTTCACCTTCTATTGAATATCTTATCAACTGTTCCGTTGTAGAATTTGTACCTCCATAAACATCTCCGGATGTTGAACTGTTGCCTTTTAAAGTTATATTCAAATCGTCTGCAACTTTTTCATCAACAACATCCTCTAATGATGTCGCACGGAGCTTTGTATCTGCCTGAATATCAACATCCGCATCAATATCAGAATAATTAACAGTATCGCCGGTTTCAATTACAGGTTCTTCCTGCTTGGCAGACAAGCCCTGCTCAACAGTCGCCTTACTGTCAAATTTAACTTCAAGCTGTGCGATAACATCTTCCGTATTTGTATCGGTATTGTTATCTATCATATCCACATAAGCAAGACGCGTTCTCTCTTGCAGTGTTAAATCTATATTATCTTCCTGAAGGTTATCTGCAGATTGATAAAGCTCCGCGTCGCTTTCAGTGTTATAATTGTTATCATTAAATTCTGTATCTGTGTCTGTTTCAAGTTTTACATCAACAGTTTCTTCATCATCCGTTTGTACTTTTACACTATCAGATTTTTTCTCTTCTTTATTTGTCTCAATATCAACATCAGTATCTATTGAGGATGTTTTTACATTAACTGTTTCTTCGTCAGAGTCAGTTTCTGCAACCTCTTTGGATGAAATGGTTTCATCGGTGTCGTTAATCAGTTCGGAAACATTTTTTTCGGTTTCTTCATTTCCGGTTTTTATATCATCATTTTTTAATTCTTTTGTCACTTTAATATCTGCAGGTATTTCATTATCAGAAATATTTTCTAATATTTTTAAACCTGCATCATCTGATGTTTTTAAATCTGTATCTTTAAAAACTGTTTTATCATCGGTTTTTACTATATCTGTTTCCGCCATATCAGTCATTTGAAAATCTTTAGAAATAACAGGCTCTTCTGTATTATCTTCCTGAATTTCCGTATCAACAACGGTAGTCTTAGACATTGAAGAAGTATCATCTTCATTTAAATTATCAGCAATTGTTCCTGTATATTCATACTGCTCGGATTCGTCTAAAATTTGCCAACCTTCATCAGTTGAAAGATTTACACTTTCATCTGTCGTTTTGACTGTTGTATCTGTTTGTTCATCCGTTTTTATACTTGTATCCGGAGCAATATCCATGTTTGTTTTGCTATCATCTTTTATTTCTGTTTCCGTTAGCAAAGTATCAATATCCGTATCAACATCCTGCACCTGTGTTTGTACTGATGCAACTTCGTCCGCTGCAGGCTGAATTACATTACTATTTGATTTAACGGTCTCCGTTTTAACATTATTTTTTATATCAGCATCCGCATTTTCAGTATCCGGAGTTTCTTGTAATACAGCATCAGGAAGTTTCGCGACAGACTCTGAGTTATCAATTTCTATTACACTGTCAGAAATCACCTGTTCAGACTCCGGCAAATTATTTTTTATATCAACAGTTTCAACATCAGAAACCGTATCAACATCCGCAGGCATTAATTCTGTTTCTTCCTGCAGGGATGATATATCTGAAACAATACCCTCTAAAGGAGTTTGATTAATAGTTATACCGGGTTCGGGCTGTATAAGAACTATTTTATCTTTACCGTACCGGGGTTCATCTTCTTCTTTTGAAGCAGTATTTGATGTCCCGTCTTTCCCGCTGTCATTTAAAGCAGAATCAATTGTTTCCTCTTCAACAGTTACATCATCTTCTTTAATTTCCGACTCTTTAACTGTATCTGTATTTACGGAAGTTTCTTCAGATATTTCTTCACTACCGGTGTTTTCCGATACACTGTCTTCCGCATTCAAAGAGTCTCTAACAGTAAAAGAATATCCGTCATTCTCAGGATTATTAACTGCAGTCTCACTCATGCCAGCACGGTCTGCAGAAGTTTTATCAGGGGTTGTTATTGGTGTTCTGGTTGTTGAATTAGTACTTACCTTATCATTTTGAAATCTTACTTCTGCAATATCTGTTTTTCTCTCTGTACTGAATTGTGTATCGCTCTTATCCGCAAAAATATTCTGAAAATCATTAGAAGTATACGCAAGTTTATCTGCTCTTCCTGTATTTTCGGAGAGCAGCCCTGTTTTGTACATATTGTCCATTACAAGTTCTTTTACCATATTTAACCTGCTTTATACCTTGTTACAGCTATATCATCAATCTCTTTTGCCAGAACAGTCTCAATATTTGTCATATATTGTTTTTCCTGTTTTTCTTTCAGCTTTTCGAGGATTTTAACCTTTTTATACGCTTCCTGTACCTCTTGTTTTTTGTGTTCCAAAAGCTGTTTTGCCCGATTGATAACCGCTTCCTGGTTCTTTGCGTCATTAACGAGTTTAAGTGAATAATTCCTGTGCCCGTTAATCATAACTACATCTATTGACTCGGAATTCATCAGCGTTTCTAAATTCAAATCCGTTCTGGAACGTTCATCAAGTATTGAATTGAGCTTCGCTTGCTGTTCTTCAATAACTTTAATTATTTCAGCCATTTCCTGCTGTTTTTTTTCCAGTTCCTGCCGGCGCATGTTTAATACAACTTCCAGCCGGAATTTAAATTTCTTCAACTTTACCTCTTCACCAAGTGTAGATGTACTACAGTAGGAAGTTTACATTATTTATACATGATATACATCATATACTTATAGGATTTTTATGCAAAAAACAATTTATAGGGCTATTTTGAGCGTTATTACGTAATTTTTTATCAATTATAAGACTAATCACAATTATTCGGAATATCATCCAGAATAAATTTACCGATATCGCCATCTCTAAAAGATTTTAAAACATAATTTGCAGTCCGTTCAATATCCGGCTCGGCAGAAGACTTTATCCAGTTTCTTGAAAGTGCAATATTCTCCAGAGTCGGAGGCGCGTCAAGTTTATAATACACTCTTACATCATCCAAATACTTTCTATCTAAGATTTCCAGAAGTTCACGCGCAACAAACTCGGCAGTATAAGCGTTTTCAGATACAGAATTAACCATAGCAAGTTTAGAAGCCGCCTCCTGGTTATCCTGACGGGTCGGAATAATACCCGGAGTATCAAGAAGTTCCAACTTCGGGTTAATTCTCACCCATTGCTGCTGACGTGTAACTCCGGCTTTTGCTCCTGTTTTTGTTTTTGATGAACGTGTAAGCCTGTTTATTATACTGGACTTACCCACATTCGGCATCCCGCAAACCATTACACGCGCAGGGCGACGTAAAAGACCTTTTGCCATCAATGCCTGAATTTTCGGTTCCGCAAGAGCTACAGCCGTATCAATAATTTTATTGAAATTAAATGAGTTTTTACCATCGCTTAAAAGGACTTTACATCCGGTTTCAAGTTTAAGGTACTCAATCCATTCCTTAATTTCATGATGCAAAACTAAATCAGACTTATTTAACAAAAGAAACCTCGGTTTGTCTCCCAGAAGTTTCTTTATGTTGTTATAAGCACTGCTTAAAGGTATTCTGGCATCTAAGACTTCTATAACAACATCAATTAATTTAAGCTGTTCTTTTAATTGGCGTTCAGCCTTAGCAATATGCCCGGGATACCAGTGAATATGTGACTTATCTTTTTTCAATTTTTTCCTTAATACGAGTAGCTTTGCCTGAGCGTTCTCTCAGGTAGTAAAGTTTTGAACGTCTAACATCACCGCGTCTTAAAACATTAATCTTTTCAATACGCGGAGAGTATACTAAGAATACACGTTCAACGCCAACACCTTGGAATACTTTTCTGACAGTAATGGTTTTGTTGATACCGGAACCGTGTTCCTTAATAATAGTACCTTCAAACGCCTGTACTCTTTCTTTGTTACCTTCAATAATTCTTACAAATACTT
>CASELB010000143.1 GCA_949288685.1 uncultured bacterium | reverse complement strand
GATTTTTGAAAATCAGGCGCTGGTTAAATAGTATTGGGGGAATTAATAATAATGTAATCTTTATCTTCTCATATATCTCAGTATGTTTATGTTTGTTTCCGCAAAGATTTGCATTTCATCATATAATACTTGAGATTTGTCGTTATCGTCCGGTTCTTTTATAAAGTCTTTATAGATTGAATTAGCTTTCGCATTTATATCATATATATTTAGTACCGCCATAATGCTTGCCTCATCTTTCTTTCGTCTTACATATATATAAAGTATATATTTTTTATTGAATTTCATAAAACTAATTTATTGTTACAAAACTTAATATTTGTCTCCGGTTAAGGCAAATATTTTTTTTACAAGTTTTTTTATTGCAAAAAAGGAATATAAAAATGGAAGATATCAGTTTTAAAGGGAAATTTATTTCTTCAATTGCAATACAAAAATATAAATCTATTTCCGCGCCTGTTAAAGTTTCTGTAGCGGAAGTTAATCCGATTGATAATAATGATGTAAAGACACTTAAAAATGTTCATTCATTGTGGAATGGGAATTTCTCAAAAAATATTTATAATGATGCGGCGAATATAAACCTTGCCAATATACAGAACGCTGATGAAAAATTTTATGTTCTGACCAGACAAAAAAGTAACTTTGAAAATCTTAACCCGGAAGACATCCTTGCTGAATCCAAAATTATAATTAACAATCCGGATACACGTTCAATTTATCTTGATTATTTGCAGGTGGAGCCTGATAATATGTATGAAGCTGAAAACAGAATTTACAAGAGAGTTGGCAGTAGTATGCTTGACTTTCTTAAGTTGTATTATCCAAATAAAGACATACATTTGCATTCAGTTTTCTCCAGTATTGAATTCTACGTTAAAAATGGTTTCCGACCGATAGAACGAAATTCCAGCAGTTTATTCTATACTGTATAACTTCAATGTAACAATTTTGTTACAAAATAGCAATTTTTTTTATGGATAAGTGT
Organism: uncultured bacterium; assembly: GCA_949288685.1. GTDB lineage: Bacteria > Cyanobacteriota > Vampirovibrionia > Gastranaerophilales > Gastranaerophilaceae > CALUTH01. The sequence continues at coordinate 3,154 of CASELB010000143.1, read as the reverse complement.
TTAATAAATTATAGGTTACAAGAAAGGAATATAAAATTATGACAGTAGATTCTATTCAAACAACTAAGGTTAATGCACCTCAATTTAAGGCTGCGGAAAATCCTGCAATGACACCGGAAATGCCAAAGACTCAGGAACCTAAGAAAGACGGTAACAAACTATTATATGGCTCACTTGCCGGATTAGGCGTAGTTGCACTTGCAGGTGTTACTTATGCTGCACTTAAAGGTAAAAAAGTCGATTTTGCAAAATTTAAACAACTCGGTTACAAATTTGAAAACGGCAAAATGCTGAATAAAAAAGGGAAAGCATACACCGGTAAAATGTCCGGTACGACCAAGAGCGGAAATACTGTTACTGTTGATTACAAGAACGGTATTAAAGAAAAAGTAACTGTCAAATATAAGGATGGGGATAACAAATCTATGACACGTACATACACCCGTGATGAAAATGGAAAGGTTACCTCAATTAAAGAAACAATTGTCGGTAAAGATGGAAATGCCGCAACAACGGAAACTCCGGTAGATTAAAAATTAAAGCAGTTATAATACACAAAAGGAGTCTCAAATTGAGACTCTTTTTTTATTAAAAATTGATGAATTGGTCAGGTGTCAAAAATATCTTGTTTCTGATATAATTTTTAGTATGAATATTAAGAGGGGATTTTATGAATAAAAGTCAATCTACAGGTATGTACATTATACTTGCCATTATGGTTCTGGCATTTATTTCCATGCTTTTTAACGGACCGGCTACAAATACACAGGAACTGGCGTATTCATCTTTTTTACAAATGGCGGAGAAAGGTGAAATCAAGAGTGTTGATATTGACAAAGATTATTTAATTGCAATTCCTGTTAACCAACCGAAAACGGAAGAGCCTAAAGCTCCCGTATCACAAAGTCCTCTGCTTGCACCTCAAAAAACCGGTGAATTACAATACAAGGTTTTGATACCGCAAGGTGCGGATGTTGTACAAAAAATTGAAGAATTTAATAATATTGAAATAAAAGCGAAAAAGCCAAGTGAATCGAGCCAATGGCTCGGCGCTCTGGGAGGGTTAATATTACCTCTGTTATTTATTGTTTTTCTTATTATGCTGGCAAGGGGCATTCAGGCAGGCGGCACGCAGGCAATGTCTTTTGGCAAAAGCAAAGCTAAGATGATGATAGACAGCAAGGTTAAAACAACATTTAACGATGTTGCTGGTATTGATGAAGAAAAGAAAGAGCTTGAAGAAATAGTCGACTTTTTAAAGAACGGAGAAAAATATTTGAAGCTCGGTGCTAAAATTCCTAAGGGTGTTCTGTTAGTCGGCGCGCCGGGTACCGGTAAAACATTAATGGCTAAAGCCGTTGCAGGAGAAGCAGGCGTTCCTTTCTTCTCGATAAGCGGCTCTGACTTTGTTGAAATGTTTGTCGGTGTCGGTGCAAGCCGCGTAAGAGACCTGTTTGAACAAGCTAAAAAGCACCAGCGCTGTCTTGTATTTATTGATGAAATTGATGCTGTAGGGCGTCAGCGCGGTGCAGGTTTAGGCGGCGGACACGACGAAAGAGAACAAACGCTTAACCAACTTCTTGTTGAAATGGACGGGTTTGATGAGAATACAAATATAATTATTCTTGCAGCAACCAACAGACCTGATATTTTGGATAATGCACTTTTAAGACCGGGACGTTTTGACAGGCAAATTATGGTCAGCCTGCCTGATGTAAAGGGTAGAGAACAGATTTTAAAAGTGCATGCGAAAGGTAAACCGCTGGATGAGGATGTTGATTTACAAACCCTTGCGAAGAGAATTCCAGGATTTACCGGGGCTGATATTCAAAGTTTATTAAATGAATCGGCTCTTCTTGCTGCACGAAAAAACAAAGATAAAATTTCAATGGCAGAAATTGATGAGTCTATTGACCGCGTAATTGCAGGTATCGAAAAGAAAAGCAAAGTAATGACCGAAGATGATAAAAAACGAACCTCTTACCATGAAGTTGGTCATGCTCTTCTTGCAAAGCTGCTTGAACACTGTGATAAATTACATAAAGTTACGATTATACCAAGGGGGTATGCGCTCGGGTTAACCTGGACCAAACCTGAAGATAATAAGGTCAGTGTAAGTAAAGCGAAGTTATATGATGAAATAACAATGATATTAGGCGGCCGAGTTGCTGAAGAGATAGTTTTTGGTGCCGATGATATAAGTACCGGTGCTTCAAATGATATTGAAAAAGTAACAGGTATTGCCCGTAAAATGGTAACCCAGTGGGGGATGTCAGATAAAATGGGGGCAATGGCTTACGGTAAATCTCAAGAACACGTATTTATGGGTAGGGATTTCGGTCAAACAAGAGATTTCTCTGACGAAATTGCTGCCGATATTGACAAAGAAATGAAACGTATCATTGATGAACGCTATAATATCGCAAAAAATTTACTCACTGAAAATCGTGATATGCTTGAATTTATTTCAGCAACACTTCTTGAAAAAGAGACATTAGAAGAAAAAGACTTTGAAGAATTAATGGAAAAAGTAAGAAATGAAAGAGGTAATCAACAATGTTAACAAAAGAAGAATTTGTATTGGAACAGTATAAACTCTATTCTCAATTAAAGGAACAATTTACGGCAAGGAATTTTAAAACAAACCGGTTTTATCTTATATCCTTTGTTGTTCTTGTTCTGTTAACGATTTATACAGGCTCAATTGTATTTATGAAGCTAATTCCGGGGTCACTTCTGTTCTCTGCAGTAGGCGCACTTGTATGTGTTTTATGGTGGATGAATATAGATACATATAACCTTATGATTAAAATAAAGTATCAAAAGGTTCTTGAAGATATGGAAAATTATTTGCCGGTTAAACCTTACACACAGGAAAGAGAAGCGCTAAGCGAATATAAAAAGAAAAGAAAAGCATTTTTATTCTCTGATATGCAAAAGACACTGGCAATTTTAGGTTTAATATTTTTCTTTGCACTTTTTGTATGTGATGCTGTACCTCTGGTTTATAAACTCTGTTTTATGGGCGGTTAGAGATACAGACTGTAAACTATTAATTTTACAATAGCTGGAGGAATGTCCGAGAGGTTTAAGGTGCAGATCTCGAAAATCTGTGTGGGGGAAACTCCACCGTGGGTTCAAATCCCACTTCCTC
>CASELB010000142.1 GCA_949288685.1 uncultured bacterium | reverse complement strand
AATACGTCTGTAAAAAGTTTTGTCGACACATTTAAAAAGCTACGGACTGCTGATGACCAGAGAGTCCTTGATATAGGGGTAATTGATTATATCGCAAACAACGGAGTTGAACTGACAGAAAACAGAGTAAAGCAGGTTGCAGAGGTAATTAAAGGAATAGAAAAAGATTCTTTCCTTATAAGAGGGGTTATAGGGAAAATGCTCACAGAGAGCGACGAGAAACTTAATCATTATGGCTGGTTGTTAAATTATATTGATAAAAATATAAAAACGGATTTAAGTATTTTACCAAAAACAAAAGCTATTTTAGAAAAAATATTCTTTAATATAGATGATGATTATATTCCATATTTTGATGAGAAAGTAGAATTGTACCAAAGACTGGTTCATAATACAGAAATAATTGAGGCACTAAAAAATGGTGAAATAGAAATAACCGAGAATTTTATAAAGCGTCCAGCTAAAATTGTTTCGGAAGAGATTATTAATCCTGATAATATAGATGAGTTTGATCCTATAGCAATGGCAGCAATTATTAAACAACAAAAACAAATGATTGCAAATGAACTTAAAGAACTTAGCTCTATTGATATATTAATTGAAGGGCTATTATCTACAAGCGTAAGTAACTCACCATTAAAAATTCTTGCAACAAAAAGAAAAAGCGAAATTTTTAACTTCTTTGACAAAGTTGATGAGTTGAAACAGCGCGCTATACAAAGACCTGATTTGTATCTTACCGGTGAGAATTTGACTCCTGAATATGTAAAAATGGTAGCTAATGATTTTTTTGACGGTTTCACAAAAGGACTGTGGGATGTTTTTGATATATATGATAAAGAAGCGGTTGATTTACTTATGAGAAAAAGGCTTAATGATTTTTTTTCCTATACTCAAAATGTTACATACTTTGATGACGAAACAAAATCGCTGTTAAAAAAGATGGTTAATTGCTGCAATGTCAACGATAAACCGCTTATGCCGACTCAGAAAATAGAATTAATAGATTTAATACTCGCTTACCAAAATTGCGGACTCACGCTTACTAAAATGGAGAATATGGCAGCAACAGGTAAATTAGATATAGCAGAACTCCATCTTGATTTATTTAAGAAGATAATGAGGCAAAATGGCTTCAGTAAAGAAGAGATTGAATCTATGCCTGTAGAAAAACTGCTGGCGTGGGACATCAAATATATTCATCTACTTGCAAAAGAAATTAATTCAGAAAAAGACGATGCTTATAAAGCTATTTTATATGCCGGAAATTTTGCACCCGATTTTAAAAAATATATTATGGATACATCACACATATACGGCCGGACAAATGCAAAAACAAAAGCTATTTATGAAGAAAACGGATTGAATTTTAACAAATGGCTTAATCCATCAAAAGAACACGAAATAAGATTTATTACAAAAGATGAAAATGAAGAACGCTTAAGTCAAATTGCGGAGCAGGTTTTAGAAGATATTAATACTCTTCGTTCTACTCCTGTTAAAGGTTTTCTGGATAAACAGTTTGCCTATTGTATTAAGAAAGGCGAGTTTGTCATTCCTGAGAATGTACGGAATAACAAAGCTAAACTTAATGAATTTACAAATAATTTAATAAAACAACTTGACTCTGTCTGGAAAAGAGCACAGGGAAATTCAACAAGCAGTGACCCGAATAGAGCCAAAATGGCAAAGAATACGCTTACAATTTTAGACCATTTTAAACAAAGACTTGATGATATTTCAAAAGTAAGTGATATAAAAATATCTAAAACACTTGATTGGACTATAAAGATGTGGGACAGAGTACCGCAAAAAGACATATTTCAGGGCAATTATTCAACCTGCTGTATAGGAATGGGGAATGGTAACGGTTCTGCCATGCCTTACTACCTGCTTGATAGCGCCTACAACATGATTGAACTTGTAGACAATAAATCAGGCAGTATTGTAGGTAATGCTCTCTGCTACTTTATAAAGAAAAGAGACGGCTCTCCTGCATTTATCATTGACAATATTGAAATTGATAACAGTGTTAAGCCATCATCCGCAATAGGTACGGATTTGAAAGATAAAATCGGAGAATATGCTTCAAAAATAAGCAAAGATATAACCGGAAGAGAAGATACACCTGTTTATATGAGTAATTCTTACAACGATGTTCCGGTTCCGCCGGAGAATACAAGGACTTCCGACTTTATAACATTTCTAGGAGAAGTTGACGGTGATGAAATATATATGGATTTATATAAAGGTTGGGTTGATACCGATAATTTAACAAGAGGATGCAATCTGTTTAAGATTAACTGATAAAATCCATTGCGCGGTTAATTAAATCATATTTTGAATGCAGTCCGCTAAACCTTGCTGTTTCTTCACCGTTTTTAAACAAAATAAATGTCGGATATCCGCTAATTTTATACTCTGACGCAAGATTAGGACATTCATCAATATCAACAGTTCCTACTATTATATTTGTTAGTTCATCAAGGATTGGTTTCTGTTTCTGGCAAAATCCGCACCATCTTGCATAAAATTCCACAAGTTTCAGACCGCCGGATATAAAATCCTTAAAATTTTTATTATTTAATTCTTCAATCATAAAAAGCCCCCTCAATCAGAATACCTTTTTCAAACAAAAATTCCTGCCCGTAACTCCTAATATTTCATCTAATCTATTCAACTTTTTACTAATATTTTTTTAATGTTAAAATGTAATTATGGTGAGAACGTATGAGGAAGCAGTTGCCGAAATAAAAGAACGGCTTGATATTGTAGAGGTTGTATCAAAATATGTTGTGCTTAAAAAAGCCGGCGCTAATTATGTAGGGCTTTGTCCCTTTCACCAGGATAAACACCCCTCAATGCATGTCAGCCCGCAAAGAGGAATATTTAAATGTTTCAGTTGCGGCGCCGGCGGAGATGCGCTTTCTTTCATTATAAAAATTGAAGGTAAAGAGTTCAAAGAAGTAATTGAAGAACTTGCAGAAAAATTTGGCATAGAATTACCAAAAAAATACGCAGGTACAACAAACCTAAAGCCTTTAAAAGACCAGATGATTGCGGCATGCGCTAAAGCTGTAAAATTTTATACCAAAAACCTCATAACTTCTGACGACGCTGTTAAAGCCCGCGCGTATCTAAAATCAAGAGATATCACTGATGAAGTTATAAAAGAATACGGGCTCGGCTATGCGCCAAACAAATATACAAACCTGTACAATGAACTCAAATCTGAGTTTTCAACAGAAGTTCTTGAAAAAGCCGGTCTGGTTTTAAAAGGTAAAAACAACGACTGGATTGACCGTTTCAGAAACAGAATTATAATTCCCATAAGAAACGAAAACGGTGATTATGTTGCTTTCGGAGCAAGAGCCCTTGATGAAGGACAGAACCCCAAGTATTTAAACTCTTCCGATTCACTTATTTATAACAAAAGTAAAATTTTATTCGGACTGTACAATGCGAAAAAAGCAATATCAGAACAAGACGGTGTTGTTATTATGGAAGGATACTTTGACGTAATATCAGCCCAGACCCACGGAGTAAAAAATTGTGTTGCATCCTGCGGAACCGCTTTAACTCAGGAGCACATAAAATTAATCTCCCGGTATACAAAATCACGAAGAATTTATCTTTCTTTTGATACGGATACAGCCGGACAAAATGCAACAAGAAAAGGTGCGGATATAATTCGTGAGGCTTTTAAAGGGCTGGGAAACATTAAACAATATGATGAAGGATACTTAGGCAAAAGTGACGACAGGTATTCTTGTGAAATAAGAGTTGTATCCCCTCCGAACGGAAAAGACCCTGATGAATTTATACGTACAATCGGCGGTGACGAGTTCTTAAACTGCGTAAAAAGTGCGCCTCTTTTAATTGATTTTATACTTGACGGAATTCTACGCAAACAAAATTCTGCTTCCACCCCGCAGGAAAAAGCAGAAATTGTCAAAGAAACAATTGACGTACTAAAAGATATCGATAACAAAATTATCCAAACAGAGTATGTGAAAATGGTTGCATCAGCTCTTGATGTTGACGAAAACGCAATTTCGCAGGAATTAAAACGCTACAGCAGGGCAATGGAGCCTGTTAAGGCAGCACCTGCTCAAACTTTTGTAACAAAAAATTTACAATTCTCTGTAAAAGCGCAAAAAAATTTATTGAGCGTTTATTTAACAGATACAAGTCCTTTAAGTTATTCTGAACTCAAAGAACTGATACCCCCGGACATTATTACAGATAAAACGTTAATAATTGTAAAAAATACAATTGACAAAATAACATGTACAATAAATAATGTTAGAGAATTAAAAGAACAATTGTTT
>CASELB010000141.1 GCA_949288685.1 uncultured bacterium | reverse complement strand
GAAGAAAAGATTGATGAAATGCTTAAGGCTAAAAAAGAACTTGCGGATATGGCGGTTTATGAAGGAGAAAAAATAATTACTGAATTGTCAGACGAGGAGATTTACAATATATTCTCACTGTCGGCGGTTTAAAGAGTTGTATGAGAGAGGGGCGGCAGTTTGTAACTGCCGCCCCTCTCTTTCTTGTTGATTTCTTATTTTTTATAGGTTTATTAATATTAGGTTTGTTTTTGCTTCCGTTGCAGCATATAGCAGTAACGATGCCTGCTGCAACAACCAGTCCCGAGGCAGCAAGTCCGTATTTCTTTATATTATTTTTTAACGGGCTTGAATAAAGATTTTCTGCATTAGAATAGAAGATTTTGTGGCTAACTTTACCGGCATCTTTTCCAAACATATCTGATATGGTTTTCTTAAGGTTGCTAACTGTATTAGAATAGCAGGTTCTGTTATCGAAATGCGGGCTTTCCCATTCCCCGAAACAACCAAGTGGTGCATCCGTTCCGAAAATCACTTTGTTAAGTCCTTTATTATCATGGGCGATTTTTAGAATGCGTTTTATATCAGGTTGTTCTTTAGACGGGAATCCCTGGTCAGTCCAGTCAACCCAGGATAAATCCATATAAATATTTGCTTTTTTTGTTTTGAGTGCATCTTCGAAAACTTTTATTGCATTTTCCCTGTTGATACGCCCTTCTTTGTCAATTGCGCCGGAGTGACCGAGGATTACGGGCAGTTTAGGTACTTTTTGTGCAAGTTCGTAAATTTTCCAGGCATCAGCCTGTCCGCCCTGACAGTGGAAGAAACATGGCAGTTTTCTCTTTTGGGCAAAATTAATATATGGTTCATACGCTTTCATAAAGTCGTTATCATTTGCCAGCGGAAGTGCTGTAGGGTGAAATTTCAGCCCTTTAAATACATTGGGATTTTTATTGAAAAGTTCTTCAATTTTAGAGGTGTCTCCATTTGTTTTGTTTGGCTGGCAAACGGCTAACGGGATATACTCTTTTCTTCCTTCAATCATTTTCAACATTTGTTCGTTGCCGGAAATTTCGTCTGCACTGTTACCGTGATTATTAAGAACATAGGCGCTTGATATAATCATTTTTGTAATTGTATCCCGTGACTTTACTCCGTTAACATTAACATCTATTGGTGATTTTACAAACTTGTCCAACGTATCGAGTCCGTAGTTATTGTTTCCCCAGGCTCCGAGATGAGCGTGCCCGTCAATAATCTTTGCTTGGAAAGACGGCGCGGCATTACCTACAGAATTAACAGCACTAATTCTCACTATTACCTCCTAAATTTTTTTATATAATAAACACCTTTTATTAAATAATACATCCGACAAAGGTTTATGCCAAGATAGCAATATTATTTAATTAAGTTTTGTAAAGCTGTTTATATATTGAAAGAAATTAACTGTCAGGGGTAAGGATGGTGTATTTTAGCGGTGCGGTATTGTCGTTTATAAATACCGGTATATTATCCGGAAGTTTTATATTTGTACTCTCTTTTAGAATATAATAATCTGCATTATCAGGAATATTACTGCCGATGGTATATCCGATTAAAGTGTTTTCCCCCAGAATTTCGCGTGCAATATTTGCAGGAAGGTCGTCTGAAGTGAGGTGTACTCCGTCAGCGCTTGCGGCATATGCGACATCAAGCCTTGATTTTATTATGAATGTTACATCAAATTCAAGACAGAGAGTTTTAATTTTCTTTGCAAGTATCAAAACTGCTTTGGGGCTTTTTCTGCTGTCTGAGTATATAAGTATGTCAATATCACCGGCAAGTGCTGCAGCCAGTGAGTTTAGAAAACTATTTTCATCAGTAAAAATTCCGGAGTCTGCAATAAGACAGTTATGGCGGCGGTTTATTTTTATCCGGTTTAACTGTTGTTTGAAATTGTTATCTGCCATGTTGTATTCCATATTTTAATCGAAAAAATATTACCCATACGATTATATAACAGAGAGTAAACATTTTCATTCTCTGTAACTGTAAGTTTATGTTAGAGGAAATATGCTTAAATCATCGTATAAAAAAAAGAGTATTCAGGAACTTGTTATTCTGGCGCAGAATGATGATTATAAGGCGCTTGAGGAACTTATAAAAACAGTGCAGAGAACAGTTTATACAACGCTGGAATATTTGGTTACAGATAAATCAAATATTTCTGATTTAACACAAAATGTTCTTATAAAAATGTCGCGCGGAATAAAAACATTAAAATCTCCGGAGAAATTTAATACCTGGTTAAATAAAATTATTTCTAATGTGTATTTTGATGAAATCAGAAGGTTAAAGAATAAATGCTTATATATTTCTATAGATGATGAAGAATGTCGGGAAATAAAAGATGAAAAAAATATTCCGCCGCCGGATAAATGTGTTGCGTCAGAGGTTGATAAAATGGTTAAAAACTCAATTTTAAACCTGCCGGAACATTTTAAAATCGCAATAATTTTAAGAGAGTTTGGCGGACTAAGTTATCAGGAGATTGCAGAAATTACCCATGCAGGTATCGGCACTGTAAAATCCAGAATTGCACGCGCGCGGGCTAAATTACAAGCAGAGCTTAAACATTGTATATAAGGAGAAAATAATAATGGAATTAACTTGCACACAGGTTGAAATGTTGTTGTCATTCTATATTGACGGAGAATTGAAAGATAATCTTAAAAATAAGGTTGAGGAACATCTGAAAAATTGTCCTATATGCAGTGCAAAGTATGAAACGCTTGTGAAAATCTTTACAGGAATGCGCGAATCCGTATCAGAAATCAGCTGCAAACAGGTTCTTGGTGAACGCGGTTTAGAAAAACCGGCAGCAACTCCAGATTACAAGGTTAATATGTCCGCCTATATTGATAATGAACTGGATAATAATGAAAATATAAAAATTAAAAAATTAACAATAAATAATAAAAATGCAAGAAAATACCTTGAAGACAGTTATGCCCTAAAACATATCATAAGTAATGCGTTTGAGAAAAGTAAAAATGATGCAAAATATGACTTTTCTAAAAATGTTCTGTCGTCACTTGACATAAATAACTCTGATTATACAATAAGTCCGGTTATTAAAGTTTTGGCAGTTATTGCCTCTGTTGCATTTTTTGGAGCAATATTTGCGGCGGTGGTTTTAAATTCCGGCATGTACTAATTCCGAAGTTCTATAATTGAATCAATGAAACTGCTTACAATACTTAATTCTTTGGCGTTGAGCTTTTGTAAGTTTATATTGATATTATCTTTTATTTGCTCATCTTCTGTTTTATGTTCTTCAAATGTAAATAATTCTTTAATATTGATATTGAGTACTTCGACCATTTTTGCCAGGTTTTTAATCTTTGGGAAGTGGCTGCCGTTCTCCATTTTGCATAAATGATGTGTGTCCATGCCAATTAATTCCGCAAGTTGTTCCTGCGTAAGTTTTCTGTTTTTTCTGATATTCCGAACACGTTTGCCGAATAAATGTTTTAATTTTTCTTCGTCCATATTTCTTATTATTTTACTTGTTATGGGCGCTTGTTGGAATGTTGTCATTAGATAACTATATATTGACAAATATGTTAAACCATGACATGTATTATATAAATAACTTGGTAACAGTTATTAAGTACTCTTAAATTGTGAGGAAGATATTAGGTATGTTTAGGTTGTATGGCAAAAGAAATGGTTTTTCACTTATGGAAATGATGGTCGTTATGCTGGTTGTTGCCATTGTTATGGCTCTGTCAGCACCGATGATTACAAAGAAAACAACAGGTTCGGGGGTTAATTCCTGTCTATGGACAGCACTAACAGGAGGGAATATAGGGTTTAATGCCAGGCAGGATGCAGTATCTGCAATAATTGGCGGGAATGTCGATGAAATAGCGTCAATCT
>CASELB010000140.1 GCA_949288685.1 uncultured bacterium | reverse complement strand
GTTCCTGTATTTCAGCAAAAATCAATAATTCCTCAAAATACGGTTGTAGAAATAAAGAAAGAAGAAAATATAATAGGACAGTACAAAAAAACGTATATTCTTATTGAACGTGAAGAAGGGTTAGAGATTGTAGACCAGCATATTGCTGAGGAACGTTATATTTATGAAAAATTAAAAGCTGCAAAACAGCCTGTATCACAATTGTTGTTTATATCCGATGTGATTGAAATACTGCCGGAAGATATGGAAAAGCTGAAAGAAAACAGGGCGCGCTATGAAAAATACGGGTACGGTATTGAGTTTTTGAATGATAAGGAAGTAACGTTTAAAAGACTGCCGGCTTCAATTGCCGGTCTGGACGCAAAAGAGATATTAAATGACCTGCTGGAAAATTTGCAGGGAGATGTAAACGGTATAGAAGAAAAAATCCTTATAATGACCTCTTGTAAATCTGCAGTAAAGGCTAATACTCCGCTTAATACTTTTCAAATGCAGGAGATAATAAAGAATTGGCGTACATGCGAGAAACCTTATACCTGTCCGCACGGCAGACCTATTTCTAAAATCCTGAAACACGAAGAAATTGCTAAATTTTTTATGAGAAATACATAAAATCCGCCTGATTTAAGGCGGATTTTATGCTGCATCTATCTAATTATTTATATCTTCATCGATTTTTTCAATAAGCGCCGGTATTAATCCAAATAAATATCTAAGCGGTCCCATTTTTCTCGTTTGCTCTGCGGTTTCGTGAATATTCTCTTTAATTTGTTCCATATTTTCTTTATGTGTTTGTTTAAATGTATCTATAACTGCATCAGCACTTTCCGATACTTGATCTGTTTTAATAATTTCGCTGGTAAAAATTGCAATTGCACTTGGAAGAGGGGCAAGTGTAATTGCTGCTCTTTTCCAATTGCTTAACTTCTCTTGCGGTTGTTGCGGTTGTTGCGATTGTTGTACTGCTTCTAAACTCATAATTCTCTCCTTTTTCCCTTTGTGTTGTGCTATTTTGAATTCTCTTTCAAAAGATTTTTTATTGATGTATATATAAAGTAATTTGGTTTATAAAAATTGCGCCAATTTTACAATTTAAAATGCTAAATTTGTATGATTAAGTAATTACAATGTATTTTGACTTAACAAAACTTAATAAAAACAAGAGGGGTATAATTCATCTCTATATACCTTGACTGGAATTGTAAAATATGGTATCCCGATAATAGAAGTGTAGTATAAAGAGGATAATAAGGATGGTTCAAGTATCAAAAAGGCTTATAGTCGGTAAACCGGTTACTCTTCCGGAGGAAGTTAATGACGATTTAATTTTTGATATAGATGTTGCGCTTGCCGAAGAGTATTGCAAAAATAAAGAGTTTGAAAAAGGGTTTGAAATTTATGAACGGCTTGTTCGTAAAGCCTTTGGCGATATAGAGCTTAAAAATAAGTATATGCGCCAGATGAAGACTTATGCTGATACTCTGCTTAAAGAAAAGAAATACAGCAAAGCTCTTGAACAGTATAAAAAACTTTTAAAACAAAATGTTACGGATCCTTATATCTTTAAAAATACTGCAATTTGTCTTAATGAAATGGGGCAGCCTGTAAGAGCGTTGAGATTCTTTGAAAAGTATGAAGAAAATGCTTATGACAAGGAAGAAGTGTATAAATATCTTGCTGATATTTATTATGAAAATATCAAGGATTATGAAAAAGCAATAGAATACTACGAAAAAATGATTGAAAAATACGGTGATAATGCTCATATCTATAACATGTTAGGTCACCTGTATTCTACCTATTATCAGGATAAGTATATGGACAAACAAATATACTATCTTAAAAAAGCTGCGGAACTTGAACCGAATAACAGGGTTATTACCAAGAACATTGCGTACGTACTCGGTAAATTCAGACAGTATGAAGAGGCTGATAAGTATTATGCAAGATTGCAGCAGCTTAATCCTTCACACTCCGACTTACACAGTTATGGCGGTTATCTGGTCAGCAAACGCGATTTTGCAAACGGGTTTAAGTTCCTTATGCACAGATTTTCTAAAGAAGATTTGCAAGAAGGTGCATTCCCGCCTATATTCCTCAATAAGAAGGTAAGATGGAATGATAAAATGGACTTAACCGGTAAACACGTAATACTTCACTTTGAACAGGGGTTTGGTGACTCTATAATGTTTATCAGATTTCTTGATCAGGTTAAAGAAATGTGTGCAAAAGTTTCAATTGTTGTACAACGTCCGCTTCTGGAACTTTTTGCAGGGTCTGATTTAGGGTGCGATATTTACCCGGATGATATCCCTATGGGGCTTAAATACGATGTGGTTATTCCTATGATGGACCTACCGCTTGTTTGTCATACAACTGCAGATACAATTCCGCATGCGGAAGGGTATTTGAAGGTTGACCAGAAGTATATTGATGAGTTTAGAGAACAATATATTCATAAAAATGACAAATTTAAAATAGGTATCGCATACGAAGGTTCTGTTATGGGTAAAGAAACAGACCGTGATATTCCGTTAAAATTCATGTATCCGTTAATGGAGCTTCCGGGTGTGGAAATTTATTGTTTTCAGGTATCTGACCCGAGTAATCAGATGGACAGAGTTCCTTCCAATCTTCAGTTTACAAGACTCGGTGATAAGCTCAGAAACTTTAGAGATACTGCTGCAGGCTTAAAATGTATGGATATATTTATTTCCTCCGATAACGGTGTTATGAACCTTGCAGGCGCACTGGGTATTCCGTCAATATGCTTGTTTAATACGATTTCTGAATGGCGGTGGATTGACACAACCGGGGATGATGTTGTCTGGTATAAATCCGTTAAACCTGTACAGGCGTCAACATCAAGAGCGTGGGATGAAACTATTAAAAAAGCAATTGAAATAGTTGAAAAACGCCAGCTTGATAAGTTGAATAATAAACTTAAACTCTCTGTTCCCAAAGGTTCTATTAAATCAAAAAATATAAGTCCTAATGCAGCTGTTTCGCTGGATGCAATAGCCGGACTCCTTGAAGAGGAAGAAAAAGCAAAGAAACCTGCGAAGAAAACGACTGCAAAGAAGAGCACTGCTAAAAAGACAACATCAAAAACTACCTCTAAAAAGACGACAACAAAAAGCGTAACAAAGAAACCGTCAGCATCTAAAAGTAAAACAACGGGAAGTAAAGCTGCTAAAAAGCCTTCCGGACGTGCTAAAAAGAAAGAGGAATAAGTACATAAAAATAATATTAAAAAACTGCACAAAATATTTTGTGCAGTTTTTTAGGTTAAGAAAAAAGAGAAAATGGAAAAATTAATTTACATTAGATTTGTACTCTTCAAGTACATAATCTTCTTCCGGTACAGTTCTGCTGACAGAGTCATAGTAGATTTCAGCCCGGTGTTTTAGTTCATACTTTGCATCATCGCCTGCAAGAATAGCAATAACTTCTCCTTCGTCCGAGTCTTCCGGCGTAAGATTATCATCGTTTTCTGTTTGATTATCCAGGTCTTCTTCAATAATGGCGCGTTCTTTTTTTGCAATCTTCTTAGCGTTGAAAATTTTTAAGCGCCCCATTTTTTCGCCTCTGTACAAACATCCCATAAATATAACAGCGTTTTCTAAACCTTTGACATTGGGTAAACCGTTTTTAAAATTGTAGTAGGCATTTTCTATATCCATATCAAATTCTTCGCTGTAAGAACTTAAAAGTTCTTTGGCAATAGCATTTAATAGTGTTCTTGATTTAAAGTTGTCGTTTTTTGCAGAGGCAATGCTTAGTTTAAGAGAAATTTCAGGATCATATCCGCCGACTTCCAATGTATCGGAGTGGGCAGAACGTGCAATTACGTGTCTTGTGCTTGCAGTAAGTGCTGAAAACATACGCGGGTTAACTTTAGCACTGTTTGAATCAAAATTCCCGCCGACTTGTTTTGCATTCCCTGAATTATTTACATTGTGCGAATTATTACCGCTCATTTATTGTCTCCTGTATTTTGTATAACGGCATAATTTTTCAAAACTTTAATAAAAAAGATAAAACTGTTACATAAATTTACAAATATTTTTTATGCCGTTCTGTTTTTGTAAAGTATTTGTGTTATGAGGAATATTGAGCCGGTCAGGCGTACTGAACTTTTTTCTGAAAAGTAAAATTCCTGCCGATTATAACTCCTGTAAACTTGAATGAGGATGTTTTTATTGTATAATTTACACTTAGGATAGAGTAATGAAAAAAGTAAAATTAACTACCTTAATATTTATAGCATTAATTCTCGGACTTTTTGTCGGATGGCAGTTTCCGCATTTTGCGCAAAGGATGCACGTACTTGCGGAAGTGTTTCTAAGAATGGTGAAAATGATTATTGCGCCATTACTGTTTGCAACACTGATAATTGGTATTGCAGGGCACGATGATGCAAAAGGTCTGGGGCGTCTCGGAGTAAAAACGATTGTTTATTTTGAAATAGTTACAACATTTGCACTTATAATCGGCTTAATTGTCGCCAATCTTGTCCGTCCGGGCGAGGCTATGGATAATATCGGTGCCCAGACTACGGGGTTAACCCAGATTACCCAGATGGTATCATATACACAGCACGGCTCTTTCGGGCAAATGCTGCTGAGTATTTTCCCGACAAGTATTGTCCAATCTATGGCGGAAGGTAATCTGCTGCAAATCGTAGTATTTTCTATATTCTTTGCACTTGCAATACGGGCTGTTGGAAGTAAGGCAAAACCGGTCGTTGACATATTGAACAGTGTTGCATCTATTATGTTTAAATTTACCGAGTATGTTATGTGGTTTGCTCCAATCGGTATATTCGGAGCAATTGCATATACTATAGGGTGTAATGGAATTACTATTCTCAGGAATTACGCAAAAATCATAGGCTCATTATACTTTGCACTGTTTGTTTTTGTAATATTTGTTTTATCAATTGCTTGTTTTATTGTAAAAATTTCCTTTAAAGACTTAATAAAAGCCCTGCAAGCTCCTGCTCTTCTTGCTTTTACAACAGCCAGTTCAGAGGCGGCGCTGCCTAAAGCAATGGAAATTATGGAAAAATTCGGTGTTCCGAAAACTATTGTAGGTTTTGTTATGCCGACCGGTTACACGTTTAATCTTGACGGTTCAACACTTTACCTTGCAATGGCTGTAATATTTTCAACACAAATTGCAGGAATTCATTTGAGTATTGAAGAACAACTTGTAATAATGTTTGCGCTTATGTTTACAAGTAAAGGGATAGCGGGGGTTCCGCGTGTTTCATTGATTGTACTTGCCGGAACGCTTACAAGTTTTAATATTCCAATACTCGGTGTTGCAATTCTGCTTGGGATTGACCAGATTCTTGATATGGGCAGAACAACCGTTAACCTTATCGGTAATTGTGTAGCAACAGTTGTTATTGCAAGATGGGAACGTCAGTTTGATTACAGGAAGATGAAAAAGTTTATAAAAAGTTTAGATAGTGTAGAAAAAGAATTAGTAGAGGCAAAATAAATGAGTGAAGTAAAAGAAAAGAAAGATTTTAAAGATAGTTTAAACCTTCCGAAAACTACTCTTGAAATGAGAGCAAATGCGGTAGTTAAGGAAGTTAATACCCAAAAATTCTGGGAAGATAATAAAATTTATGAAAAGAACTTAGAACAGAGAGAAAAAACAAAATCTTTTGTACTTCATGACGGACCTCCGTATTTAAGCTCCGACAAAATTCACGTTGGTACTGCTTTAAACAAAATATTAAAAGATATTTTAATTAAGTATAAATCAATGTCAGGTTTTTATGCTCCTTATGTTCCGGGGTACGACGCACACGGGCTGCCGATTGAAAATGCTGTTGTTAAAAACTTAAAGGGCGGCAGACATTCAGTCACGGAGGCTGAATTAAGAAAATTATGCCGTGAGTTTGCCGCAAAAAATTTAAAAGGTCAGGAAGCAGAATTTAAACGCCTCGGAGTCTGGGGAGACTGGGAACATCCTTACTTAACAATCGCGCCTGAATTTGAAGCCGAACAGATAAGAATATTTGGCGAAATGTTTAAAAAAGGATACATTGAAAAAGGTATGAAACCTGTTTACTGGTGTGCATCCTGCGAAACAGCACTCGCGGAAGCGGAAGTTGAATACGCTGATCATACTTCTACATCAATATTTGTAAGGTTTAAATTTGATAAAGATGCGGAAGAAAAGATTTATAAATTAATCGGAGAGAGCGGGAAAAAGGTATATGCGGTAATTTG
>CASELB010000139.1 GCA_949288685.1 uncultured bacterium | reverse complement strand
TTTACGCAAAATATTGTATACTTAAAAAGTATCACACATCTCGGAGGTTTTTTAATGCGTATTTATGTGAACGGAAAAAACATCGTAATTACCGATGCAATCAAGGCTTATGTTAAAGAAAAGCTGGGCAAAGTTGCTAACCATTATGACCAGATTACAGGTATTGACGTTATTTTATCGGTAGTTAAAAACCCTGCAGCATCTGACAAACACGTTGCAGAAGTTTCATGCAAACTTAATTCCGGTGTTATCCACCTCGAAGAAGCAGCAGAATCAATGTATGCAAGTATTGATTTGCTGGCTGACAAACTCGACAGACAGGTTAAAAAGTACAAGGCAAAAGCACTCTATTCCGACAAAACAACAATTAGAAACGTTGATTTAGAGGAAGAACCGGTTACCGAAGGATAGTATGATTAATAATAAAAAAGTCGTTGTCATTATGCCGGCATACAATGCCGAAAAAACTTTAGAACAAACTTACAACGACATTTCTCAAGATTTCGTCGACGAGATTATACTCGTCGACGATTTTTCAAGCGATGCAACAAAAGAAATTGCAAGAAAACTAAATATAACAACAATCGTGCACGACAGAAACCGCGGATACGGCGGCAATCAAAAATCTTGCTATAAAGCAGCACTAAAGGCGGGCGCGGACATAGTAATAATGGTACACCCGGATTATCAGTATACGCCAAAACTTATTCCCGCAATGGCTGCAATGATGGCGTTTGAAGGGTATGATGCAGTTATTGCTTCAAGAATGTTGGGCAATGGTGCACTAAGGGGCGGAATGCCTATATATAAATTTGTTGCAAACAAATTTCTCACCGCGTTTGAAAACCTTTTTTTAGGAGAAAGGCTGACCGAATATCACACAGGTTTTAGAGGGTTCACCAAACATGTTCTGGAAACTTTACCGCTCGAAAGCTGCAGCGATGATTTTTGCTTTGACAATGAAATGCTTGCATTAATTTTCTGGAATAATTATAAAATAGGAGAACTTTCCTGCCCGACAAAATATTTTAAAGAAGCATCTTCTATTAACTTCATACGCTCACTAAAATACGGATTTGAAGTGTTGTATATAAGTATACTTTACAGACTCGGAAAAATCGGAATAAAAACAGGAATTTTTAAAAGCGGATTACAAAAATTGGATTTAAACACGGATATAGAATATTATCACAAAAGGATTTAGAATGACTGATATAAAACTAATAGGAACAGATGTAGACGGAACTTTAACCGATGCCGGAATGTATTATACAGAAAACGGCGATATTATGAAAAAATTTAATACACATGACGGTATGGGCTTAAAGCTATGCAAAGATGCAGGGATTAAAACAGCAATCCTAACTTCCGAAAACACTCCTATTGTAGCTAAGCGCGCAGAAAAACTTAAAATTGATTATCTGTTTCAGGGAATGAAAAGCAAACTGGAGGTAATAACAAATCTGTGCAAAGAACTGGGGATAGGGCTGGAAAATGTTGCATACATAGGCGATGATATTAATGATTTTGAAATACTGTCAGCTGTAGGATTAAAAGCGTGTCCTGCTGATGCTTTGCCCCGGATAAAAAATATTCCGGACATTAAAATTATGACACTCAAAGGCGGGGAAGGCGCTGTAAGAGAATTTATTGATAATTATATTTTGAAGAATTAGCCTAAACGTTTCAGTTTTTTAAAAAGATAATCCAGCTTTTTGAAATCAGTTCCGAGACCTGTTAGCAAAAGTACTGATTTTTCATTTGCCCGCTCATCTTCTATCTTATTTTTGTATAAAAATTCAGACAGCTCAAATCCTGTCATTCCTAATTTTTTAATAAGAATTTTGGTAATATCACCGTCATAAAATTCAACATTTGTACAATTCTTTTTAAATTCTTCAATCTGCGTTATAAGTGTATCAATCTTTGCCCTGCCCTTTTCAGAATTAAGATAATTTATTGTTGACTCAATAACCGCAAGCAGCGGATATGACGGAGAAGTCGTATTAAACAATGCCAGTGCACTATCAATATCAAGGTTAGTACAAGTATGCACTAGCGCTGTCGGATTAAGCCCTCCTGCGGTTTTATGCAATGACTGAACCGTAAAATCAGCAATCTTAACAGCACTTTCAGGAAGCCTGTCAGAAAAAGGGTAGAGCGCCCCGTGAGCCTCATCAACAATTAAATACGCCCCGTATTTATGACATAATTCCGTAAGTTGCGGAATATTAGACACAACCCCCTCATAATGCGGAGATGTAACAATTACAGCTTTTATACCGCCCCGTTTTAAGTATGGCTCTATAATATCAGGTGTAATCGCAGTCGGAATTCCCCACTCCTCAACAAGCGGCAATGAATACTCCGCAATTTCCACCCCCGCTAAAATACATGCATTCCGGTGACACGGGTGTGCATTATCCCAGATTAAGACTTTGTCTCCCGAACCTGCACAGGCAAGGACAGAAGCAATTATTCCGCTCGTAGAGCCGTTTATTAAGTATTTGGTTTTAACGGTTCCGTAAATCTCTGCAGCACATTTCTCCGAACTTTCTAGTGCTTCCTGCGGATTATGTACATCCGTTTCCGATATATCGGATTTGTAGAACTGATAAAATTTATGTTTTATAAAAAATTTACCGCCGTGGCTCGGAGTGGTAAAACATTTTACATCTGTTTTTTTTCTTAAAATACTATTCAGGTTTCTCTTCATTTTGTTCGGCTTCATCCTCCGGAGTTTGAATTTGAATATCCTCGGGCTTAATTTCAGGTATCGGGGCAAGTTTTTTACTTAACTCGGACATAGTCATATTTTTATCCATTTTTTTAAGCGCTTGCAACACATCTGTCTGATAATCAGAATCAGCAAGATTTTGGGGTTTATCAAGAATTGCGCCCATCATTCTTCCTAAAAGTCCCATAACAATTGTTGCCGGCACTATACGATACATCATAGAAACAACAGAAATCATATCTACATATTCGTAATTAATCAGGCAGATTCCTGCCATTACCATAAAAGTTATTACTGCAAAAGCGGTACAGAGTGTATTTTTTAAATCCATATTATTTGTTAATATTCTCCATATTCTTTTTCATACAGAACTGAACAAGCGTCATTTTATCAATATTACTCAAACAGGTAAATCTGCCGGATATTGTATAAATACCTGCGTCATTTTTCTCAACTCTTATAAGTTTATACTTGCAGCTTACACTCAAATCCTTTTCAAGCTGTAATGTAACATCATACTCATCTTCAATATTAATATTTTCTTTAGTGGAAAGTTTCATCCCGCCGGCTGAAATATCAAGCGTTCTTGCTTTGTGAACTTTATCACCCGATTTAAGTTCTATATCAGAAAGGAAAGTTATACGCGTAAATTTACGGCGCTGCAAAAAGCGGTGTTTAATCGGGTTTGCAATAGAAATTATATTATTGTTCAAATCCTTGATATAAGATTCAAAATATAAATACCCGTTATCAGTCAACGAATAAAAGTCACAAATATGATTTTGAATAAGCCCCTTGGGAGTATATTTCAACTGCATTGTAAACCCATCCATATTAACATTCAAAACTTTACCTTTATTAGAGTTTTTAAAATCCTGCGGAATTATATCAACAATCTGGTCTTTTTTTATAAGTTCTCTCATACGCTATCCTTTCTGGTTTTGGATTAAATTTTCACAAGCCCAACAGACTTTGCCTTAACATTCTGTGTAATTTCATTATATGACATAATTGAAATTTGCGGATAAGTTCTTTCAATAAGCCGCCTGAATGCAAGTCTTATCGGAGATGAACAAAGGACAATCGGTTGATTGCCCGTTTGTGTAATAGCTTTTTCAAGTTCAACATTAAGCCGGTCAAGCAGCCTTCTTGTAAAATCAGGGTCAAGTGTAAGACTTTGCCCGTCAGGACTGACACCTTTTGCAATTGTACTTTCGATATCAGGCGCAAGCGTAATTGCAAGAAGTTCGCCGGTATCTGACAAATTCTGGCTGCAAATATTTCTTGCAAGCGCCTGACGGACATGTTCCGTGAGGAAATCCAAATTTTTGCTGGTTTTTGAATACAAACTCATTGTCTCTAATATCGTCCGCAAATCTCTTACCGCAACACCTTCTTTTAAGAGGTTTTGCATAACCATCTGAACTTCCGCTACGGAAATATCTTTCATTACATCCGCAACATACTCTTCCGAAACTTCTTTCTTTAAGTTTTCAAGAAGCTGTTGGACATCCGCTCTTGAAAGAATTTCTGCCGCATTACGTTTGATAACTTCGGTTAAGTGGGTTGAGATAACGGCAGATGCACTTACAACCGTATAACCGGCAAGTTCCGCAACATCTTTATCTTTTTCTTCAATCCACAAAGCCGGTAACCCAAACGCCGGTTCTATTGAGTGAATACCGTTCAAAACAAGAGTCTCGCGTGTTTCACCCGCAGACATTGCAAGATACCGGTCTGAATAAACTTCACCCGTTTCTAACGGTACACCTTTCAGTTTTATTTGATAAGTATTCGGGGCAAGCTGCAAATTATCTCTTACCCTGATTGACGGAAGAACTATTCCCAAATCAAGAGCAGTCTGGCGCCTTATCTGTGCGATACGTTCCAATAAATCGCCGCCAAGTTCGATATTCAACAAAGGTACAATCCTGTAACCGACTTCTATCTCAATCGTATCAACAGTAAGAAGTTCCATAATACTTTCTTTTGTAGCTTTTTTGTCACGTTTGCCAAGTTTTTTGCGCGCATCTTCTTCTTTTTGTTCAGCTTCATTCATTTGTTTTGACAACTTGGTTTCCTGTGATTTTTTATAAGCAAAATAACCTGTTAAAAGCC
Organism: uncultured bacterium; assembly: GCA_949288685.1. GTDB lineage: Bacteria > Cyanobacteriota > Vampirovibrionia > Gastranaerophilales > Gastranaerophilaceae > CALUTH01. The sequence goes on along the minus strand of CASELB010000139.1, from coordinate 1,007 downwards.
CGATACCGAGGAAAGGAACTGTCGGCATACCGGGAACAAGGCCCATAAAGCCTAAAAGCCCTGCAACAACCCCAAGAATTTTAGGGTCGGAAAACATTTCTGTTTTTATATCTTCAGACAATGATTCATCTTTACCGGTCGCTCTTGACACAATTAAACCGGTTGCCGTAGATATAAGAAGTGCCGGGATTTGCGACACAAGACCATCACCGACTGTTAGTATTGTAAATGTATTAAGTGCTGTTTGAAACGGCATATTTAACTGAACCATTCCTATAATTAAACCGCCTACAATGTTTACAATGGTAATAATAATACCTGCCATTGCATCGCCCTTAACGAATTTTGAAGCACCATCCATAGTACCGTAGAAATCTGTCTCACGTTCAAGTTTGCGCCGTCTCTCTTTTGCCTGATCCTCATTAATAAGCCCTGCGTTTAAATCCGCATCAATACTTAATTGTTTACCAGGCATTTTGTCTAATGTAAAACGTGCGGAAACTTCAGCAACACGGGTTGCACCGCCCGTAATAACCATAAAGTTAATTAATACCAGGATTACAAATATTACGGCACCGACAACGTAATTACCGCCGACAACAAACTCACCAAATGATTGAATAACATTTCCCGCTTCACCGTGCAACAGAATAAGTCTTGTGGAACTAACGTTTAGCCCCAGCCTGAATAATGTTGCAATAAGCAGTACTGTCGGAAACGAAGAATAATCCAGAGGCTCTTTTGTATACAAACAAACAAGAAGAATTACAACCGCAAGCGAAATATTAATTGTTAACAACGCATCCAACAGCGGTGCCGGAAGAGGAATAACCATCATACACACGATAATAACCAGACCTATTGCAAGGACTATGTCATTATTCGCAAGTAACGATGACAACTTCTTCAAATCCATTAGCTTTTCTTCCTCCTGCTGTATACGTAAGCAAGAATTTCCGCAACAGCAACATACAAGTCTGATGGTATTATACCATCAATCGGCACAG